>CAZHPJ010000294.1:0-4238 GCA_964534585.1 uncultured Sandaracinaceae bacterium
ATCGCCTATCGCCTGGGCCTCTCGACGTCCCGCGTGTCGCTACTCCTGCGCAGTGCCATGAAAAAGCTGGGCTTCCGAACACGCGCCGAGTTGGTGAAGAGGACCCGTGACTTCCAGGTGCTGCGCTAGCCCCGGAAACAGTGTCGTCTTTACTGGGCGGCACGCGCCTGACACACCGGAGGATGGCCGAAAACGAGATCACGCCTAGTCAGCTCGCCTGGGACCATTTCGCAGATGAGCTGAAAAAGGTCGGCGACAAGCTCATGGGGCCGACCGGGGCACGCGGGGCACGCGAGCGGGCAGAAGGATACCGCTACCTCGTTCGGCTCATCGCAGCGGCACAGGAGCTCGCGTTCGAGGCGGATCGCCGACGCCCCTCTCTGGTGCGAATGTTCACGCCAACCCGAAAATTCATCGCCGAAGGGACGGACACGATCTACCACGAGGCAAAGCTCGACGCTGGCTTGTCTTACGAGATGACCGTGCGCCGCGGCGACGACATCTTCTTTTCGGTGGTCGTCTACGCCGACGACGAGGACGGCGACAAGTTCATCGCAGACGATCTCAACGATGAGAGCATCGTCTTCGACGATGTCGATGGCGAGCGGGTCGCCACGATCCACATTAGCGCCGAAAGGCCCGATGGCGTGAAGAACTGGTTGAAGCTCGACGGACGACTTCCCTTCATTCTGACCCGTCAGTACTTTCCGGAGTTCGTGACTGCGGTCGACGCCGGAAAGTATCGCCAAGCGATCATGAGCATCGAAAGCACCAACGATGTTGCGACGCCACGGGAGTACCGAGAAGACGATTTCGCGAGCGGCATCGAGAGCATGGTCGCGTTCATGAACGAGACCCTGGATTCGGCGCTCGGTATCTCCGCCTTCATAGGCCTCAACATGGTCGAATATGAGCGCACCGACACGAGCCCAACGCGAATCGGAGCCGACGGAAACCTCGTCCTCGATGAGGAGAGCAGCGAGGAGCACAGCCCGGATGAGCTCGCCGAGATGGTCGATCCTCGGGTCGTCGCCAACAACCTCCCCGGCCCCGGCATCGGCTACGTCGGCGCGATGTTCAAGCTTGCCGGCGACGAAGCGATTCTGATCGAAGGCAAGGACGTGCCGTGCAGGTATTGGTCCGCCCAGATCCTCACCAAGTTCCTGGAGTCCGGCGACTACCGGTACCATCGCGTCGCGATCAACAACCGCCAAGTCGAAGTCGACGAAGACGGCACTTTTCGCATCTACGCAAGTCACACCAACCCGGGCGTGCACAACTGGATGAGCACTCAGGGGTACCCCCGCGGTCAGGTCGTGCTTCGCACCCTGCTCGCCGAAGAAGACATGAACGCAGAGCTGTCCGTGGTGAAGCTAGACGACATTCCGGATCGCGATCGTCTCTAGCTAGAGGGCGCTCGTAATGTCATGCGCGCTGCAGTAGCCCTCGAAGCGCTCGCGAATCTGGCCGACGGTCATGCCAAAGTCCTCGATCTCGTAGCGATGAGCCCCGTGCTCGCCGCGCGGATGGTCGGACAAGAAAGAACGCATGCGGCCTTCAACGCGGGCGGACCAGGGAATGTCGAACTGGTCGTACGCGCGGCCCAGTGCAGCGACGGGATCGGCAACCACCTCCTCGAAATGGATGTCCATGAACTGGTCGGACTTGTCGCTGTGCTTGGCGCGCGCGTCCATCGCCTGGTCGAGCGAATCCGCCCACCAACGCAACTGCTGTTGCCCGAGCTGGTGCGGGTCGACCGAATTGCTCGCCAAGCCACGAATGACGTAAATGAGGCTCGCAAGGGAAGGGACGGTTTTCACGGGATCGCGGTGCGTAAAAATGATCCGTGCGTCGGGATACTCGGTAAGCAGCGCGTCGAGTGAGCGCAAATGCACGGGGCTCTTCAGCACCCAGCGATCTTTCGCGTGCATGCTTTGCAGGTGCTCGAGGAAGTGTCTGTGATACGTGTACGCCGGAGCATGGCTCTGCTCGTCCACCCAAACCTGGTAGCTCGGCACGTTGAACGTCACGTTGAACTGAGGGCCGAGCATGGTTTGCGCGATGATCGGCATGCACTCCTGCGGGAGCTCGGCGCCGATTTCGTGAATGGAAGCAAGCGATGGCGCCATGGTGTCCATGTGCCCGAAGTAGGTCTGAGCCTTCTCGATGCGTGGGTCGGTGGTGAAGGTCGCGCTTTGCGGTGGCGGATCGGGAAACTGCACCTCCCAACCGAGCGGCACCCGATTGGCGGGGTCCTGGGCGAGCAGATTGAAGAGAATCGTCGTCCCCGTCCGCGGGAAACCCACGATGAAGAGCGGCCGCTCGATCGGCACGCCAACGACCTCGGGATGCGCGGCACGGTGGCGGTAGATACTGAAGCGATTCTGAAGAAATCCGAGCAGCGACTGACGGCACATCACGCGGCCGAGCCAGGTCAAATCCGCTTCGCTCGCGATGGAATCGAAGAGCACGGGAAGCGCGTCGAGGAAGCGCTCGTCGCCGAATTGGTCGGACTTGGATGCACGCGTGGCGGCGCGAACGATGTTGCCCGGGTCCAAGGACGGCCATCGAGGAGCCAACGCAGGCCCCATGCGGTTGAGCACGCGCATTGTGCGGGTTCGATGCGGAGGTGCTGCAGGCATGGCGTCGCGTTGCGTGGAGTAGCACGCGCCTCCATAGCCCGCAAAACATGGAGAGCGCATGAGTGAGAAGGACAAACCGGAGCGAGTTGCGATCGTCACGGGCGCATCATCTGGCATCGGAGAGGCCACAGCACGGTGCCTCGCGGAAGCCGGTTTCTCGGTAGTGTTGGCCGCACGCCGGGCGGATTTGCTCGAAAGCGTCGTCGCGGACATCACGGCGCAAGGGGGCGAAGCGTTGAGCGTGCCCACGGACCTCAGCGACGCCGAGCAGACTTCGGCGCTCGTGAAAACGACACTCGACACCTTCGGGAGGGTCGATGTTCTAGTCAACAACGCCGGGTACGGCCCGCCCTACGCGCTCGAGCAGCTGGACCGTGAGGCGATGCGCCATGTGTTCGACGTAAACCTGCTGTCGGGAATGCAGCTGATCGCCGAGCTGACGCCGACGATGCGCGAACAAGGCGGCGGCCGCATCATCAACATCAGCTCGCTCTCCCGTTACGTGGGCGCGCCCCTCGCCGCCGCGTACGCGGCAACCAAAGGTGGTATGGAGGCCATGACCGCCTGCATGCGTCTCGAGCTCTCGCCCTGGAACATCAAGCTGTGCGTGATCGTGCCCGGCTTCGTCGATACGCCCACGTTCGAAAAGTCCCGAGCGGCGGGGCAGCACCTGCGAGACGATCCGAGCAATCCCTACCGGCAGTTGATGGCGGATCTCGATGACTTCGCCACCGAGCAGCTCAAGAGCGCAGTTCCTCCGGAGGATGTAGGCAGGGCAGTGGTCAAAGCAGTCACGGCAGACTCCCCAAAGACGCGATACTTCGTCCCTAGATCCGCGAGGACGGCCGCGCGGATGTTCGGGGCTTTGCCAGAGCGAGTCGCCGATAGGCTCCTGCTCAAGATGTACAAATGGGGACCTTGGGCGTGAGTCCACGATCAGCGAACGCAACGTCGAAGACAGTGCTGGTTACCGGAGCCGCCAAAGGCATCGGTGCGGCCATCGTTCGCCTCTGCGTCGACGTAGGACACCGGGTCATCGCAGTCGACATCGACAGGGAAGCTCTGTCACGGCTGCGTGAAGGGCTGCCAGGCATTGAAACCGCAGTCCTCGATGTACGCGACCTCGCGGCCTGGAAGCGGGTGGTCGAAGGCGCCGAAACACAGGGCGGCGCGATCGACGTACTGATCAACAACGCGGGCGTGTGCTTGCCCGGCCCTTGCGATCAGGTCTCTTCCGACGACGATCGTTTGACCGTCGAAGTGAACCTCATCGGCGTCATGAACGGCGTGCGCACCCTGCTGCCACGGTTTCTGTCCCGGCGGCGCGGTCATGTGATCAACGTGGCCAGCATGGCGGCCTTCGCGCCGGCACCCGACCTTGCAGCGTACAGCGCTACCAAGCATGCGGTGCGCGCCTACACGCATAGCTGCGCGCTGGACCACCGTCATGCTCCAATTGATTGGACGCTTGCGTGTCCGAGCGCCGTCGAAACGCCGATGCTCGAGAGCATGCGGAAACGGCGCGCAGGCGTCGTCGTGTTCACGGAGAAACCGATGCCCCCTGAGAAAATCGCAGGCGCCATCGTCGACGCGATT
>CAZHPJ010000295.1:0-4235 GCA_964534585.1 uncultured Sandaracinaceae bacterium
GTCCCTGTGCTCTACAGCATTGGTGAAGAGCGCAGCTTCAAGCGACGACAACGGAGCTCTGTTTAGTCCTTGTCGCCTTTGGTGGGTCTTGCGCGATGCTCGTCTGGCTGGACCCCGTACCGCCGGAGCAATCGATAAAAGCTTTCCCGTTCGACACCCGCATGGGCTGCCGCCTCTCCGACTTGCCCATCGTGGCGGCGCAGGACTTCTCCGAGGTATCCGCGGGCGACCTCGCGACGGCCTTGCTCCTGCGCTTCTGCCCAGGTCAGCGCACCCAAGCTGGTGCTCGAAACGCGTGATCCTGCCACTTTTACGACCTCGGGAGGCAGATCCCCCACGTCGATTCTCTCGGCGGTGCTCACGACACTGGCGCGTTCGACTGCTGCGCGAAGCTGTCTCACATTGCCGGGCCAATCGTACTGATCCATGGCCTCGATCGCTTCCGAGGTGAAGCCGATCAACCTCGTGTCTTGCGTCGGAGGGAGCTCTCGTAGGAAGTGGGTCGCCAGCAACTCGATGTCGTCGCGCCTTTCTCGAAGCGGGGGAATTCGCACGACGGCCACATTCAAGCGGTACCAAAGGTCTTCACGGAAGCTCTCGTTCTTCACCATGGCTTCGATGTCTCGGTGGGTTGCCGCGATGAGGCGGACGTCGATCGGCCGCTCCCCGGATTCGCCCAAACGCCTGATGGCACGTTCTTCGAGCGCTCGTGTCAGCTTGGCCTGCAAGGAGAGACGCATCTCACCGATCTCGTCGAGAAAAAGCGTCCCTTTGTTCGCCTCTTCGAACAATCCCGGTCGATCCTTGTTCGCGCCTGTGAAGGAGCCTTTGACGTAACCAAAAAGCTCGCTCTCGATGAGCTCCGCGGGAATTGCAGCGCAGTTCACCGCGACGAATCTCTGCGATGATCGTGTGCTGAGGCGATGCAAAGCACGCGCTACCCGTTCCTTTCCCGTCCCGGTCTCTCCGAGGAGCAGGACCGTTGCATCGCTGGCTGCAACTCGCTTCACCAGTTGGCTGAGCTCGCGCATCGCCGACGACCGGGCCAACATGTCCGGAAGCACTTCGTCGTCCCCCCCGTTTGCTGCCGTTCCCGGTAGCGACGTCGCGGCTCGGCCCATCGCACGGAGGACGACCGCTCGGCCGGTCTGCGGATCGAAGGGTTTGAGCAAATAGTCGTACGCGCCGAGACGCAGGGCCTCCACGGCGGTCCCGACTGACGCATAGGCGGTCATCAAGATGAACTCGGCTTGAGGACGCACCCGTTTGCAGAGCTTCAGAACCTCGACGCCGTCGGTGTCCGGCATGCGTAGGTCGCACAAGACTACGTCCACAGGTTCTGCCTCGAGAATCTTCAAAGCGTCGAGACCCCGTTCTGCAGTCAGCACGCGCGCGTCGTTACGAAGGACTTTCTTCATGAGGCTGAGCATGTTCTTCTTGTCGTCTACGACGAGAACCGTAGAGCGATGGACGTCTGGCGAGCTCATGACGGCACCTCCTTCGTGTCGATGGTTGCGCCGGGGATTTGCACGCGGAACGTCGCCCCGCGGTCAGGGTTGTTTTCCACGAGGATGGCGCCCGCGTGGGCCCGTACGATGCTCATGCACACGGAGAGGCCTAACCCGGACCCGCCTGCGCGCTTGGTGAAGAACGGTTCGAAGATCTTGCTGCGATCTTCGGGTGCAATGCCTGGCCCCGAGTCGGAAACGGAGATTTCGTAACCGTCAGCGCCCAATCGACGGCCCCTCACCTCGATGGGCTGATCGGGTTTCGAGAAGTAGGCAGCATTCAGCAGCAAGTTGCGGATCACCTGGCGCAGCCGCCCGTGGTCAGCGAGCGCCTGACCGGGCTCGGCGGTGAGGTGAACCGGTTGGCCCGAACCCTCGCTGGTCTCTCCGAACCGGCGAACGGATTCGCACAACAACTGCTCCATGTCGATGTGGTCGCGGTGCAGCTCGGGCGCGCGCGCGAACGCGACTAGGTCCTCGGCGATGCGCTGGCAGGCCGCAGCCTCTTCGTCGAGGATCTGAAGCTCTTCCCCGAGGACTTCCGGCGGCGTATCGGGCCCCATTGTTTTCAGATAGCCGCGGATCACTTGAATTGGGTTGTTGACCTCGTGAGCCACGCCCGCTGCGAGCTGCCCGATCGCCGCCATTCGCTCACTCTCGACGAGACGAGCTTCCCGCGCTTCGAGCTCCTCTGCCATATGGTCGAATGCCGTGGATACCGCCCGAAGCTCTCCCTCGCCGACTGGACCTACACGACTTCGGAAATCTCCGGAGCCGAAGCGACGCGCTGCGGCCGCCAATACCTCCAACGGCTTGAGCACGGCCAGGCGTAGCCGTATCGTGAACATGACGGAAAGGCCGAGAACGAGCAGCACGCAGCTGGCGGCTATCAGGAGCCCTGCCCGGGTTGAGCGCGTAGCCGAGGCATGGTCCATCGCCATGTTCTGCTCCACGGTGCGGGCGATGAAGTCGGCCTGCTTCGTCGCGCGCTGCGCTAGGTCATCCGCTCGCCGGTGGAGCTTGATTATGCCGGCCTCGTCGCCTCGGCTGAGCGCTGGGACGATGGCGGACCGAAAGACTTCGTCCAGTGCGCGGCTGTTGCTCAGTACCTGCGCGACGCGCCATCGCTCCGCATCGGGCACCAACGGTTTTAGTCTTTCGGTGCCCTGCTGGACTTGGTGGACCCATTCTTCGTAGTGCTCGAGATGGTGGGGATCTCGCTCGATGATCCAGTGGGCTTGGTGGATGTACTGCTCTCTGACCGCCGCTGCGAGGAGGAGACTCTCCTGAATCGCTGCTTCGTTCCTCTGCATGTTCGCAACGAGCCCGGCCACCCCTCCGATGATGGCGATCAGCATGCCGCACATGGCGACAGCCACGATCGAAACCGACGCAAAGCTCACCGCTAGCCGACGTGCGATCACCCGTTTCGGCGGGGCCGGCGGGTCGTCAGGCTGGGTCGGGAGATCTGTGGGCTGCATGCATCAACGCTCCGTCGTCGCTATCGCTTGCTCTACCGCACAAGTCGTGCCAGCGATCGCGACATAAAATTGAGACTAATTCCAAGCGCTTAGAAGTCGACTAGGCGAGCAATTGTAACCGCTATGGACACAAGAGTAACCGATCCGGTTACGAGTTGCAGCTCCGTACGCCGGATTCTGGCGGAATTTCACCCATTTGCGATGGCACCGGTCTTGCTGAAAGGAGGGCTGCGGAGAACGCCATGCCCAACTCGAGAGACGACCACACCTGTCCGATGCATCCTGAAGTCCGCCAGCCCGAGCCGGGAAATTGCCCGAAGTGCGGCATGGCGCTCGAGCCGGTGCAGCCGCCACAACTCGATGCGCAGACTGAGTGGACCTGTCCGATGCATCCCGAAATCGTGCAGGACGAGCCTGGAAGCTGTCCGATCTGCGGCATGGCCCTAGAGCCTCGGCTCGCCGCTGTCGGCGACGACACAGCCAACCCCGAGCTCGCCGACATGACTCGACGCTTTCGGATATCGGCTGCGCTGGCAGTTCCGCTCGTCGTCGTGGCGATGGGGGACCTTCTGCCTGGGCAGCCAATTTCGCAGATCCTTTCGCCACGCACGCGGACTCTCTTGGAGCTCGCGCTTGCAACGCCGATATGCCTCTGGGCCGCATGGCCGTTCTACATTCGCTTCGCCCAGTCGCTCAAGAACAAGAGCCTCAACATGTTCACGCTCATCGGTCTCGGGGTCGGCGTCGCGTATGGATATAGCGTCGTCGCGGCGCTTGCTCCGCAGATCTTTCCCGCAGCGTTTCGAGGGGCTGGTGGCGAGGTCGGCGTGTATTTCGAAGCGGCAGGCGTCATCGTCACCCTGATCTTGCTGGGCCAGGTTCTCGAGCTGCGCGCGCGCAGCCAGACGGGCGCGGCCATCCAGAAGTTACTCGGGCTCGCGGCCAAGACGGCGCGGCGTGTTCGCGATGACGGAAGCGACGAGGAGGTCCCGTTGGAGCACGTCCGCGTGGGGGATCGACTGCGCGTACGCCCGGGGGAGAAGGTCCCCGTAGACGGGGTCGTCCTCGAAGGGGCGAGCGCGATCGATGAGTCCATGGTGACCGGCGAGCCCATTCCGGTCGAAAAGCACGGGGGCGATCAGGTCATCGGAGCCACGATCAATGGAACCGGGATGCTGATCATGCGGGCCGAAAAGGTCGGTTCCGACACGCTTCTTGCCCGGATCGTCACCATGGTCGCCGAAGC
>CAZHPJ010000296.1:0-4235 GCA_964534585.1 uncultured Sandaracinaceae bacterium
ATGCCCCCGACGCCAATGACCTCCTGCAACAGATAAGACCCACCGACGACGCGGCCGACGAGCGGGTCCGAAGCCCCGCCTGCCTCCTGCTCGTCAGACGGCGCCCCACACGCGGAACAAAAGCGCGCGGCATCCTCTACCGACGCGCCACATTGATGGCACAAGCGCACCTCTGCAGCATATCCCACGCAGTCCGTGGCTCAAACTAGCGGCCCGCTGAACACCTGGCCGGGTGCTAGCGCTGCTCTTCGTCGAGCCGACGCATCGCTTCGAGGAGCAGATGGTGGGTCGGAATCCCGATGACGTCCTCGACCGGCTTCGTCCCAGGCTCGAGCGCGAAATCCCCCTCCACTAGGCGAAGGAGCGCATAGACCGCCTCCGCCCCGCCGAGGTCGCCAAACCGCGCGTCGTGAATCGAGCCGTCCTGAAACATGATCTCGCCCTGCACCATCCCGCTGCTCAGCTTGAGCAACCCACTCTTTCGGCCGTTCGAGAGCATTTGAATCATATCGGGGAGTGCCATCTCTTGCAGTGAGCCGGACACGCCGCGCCCGCCGGGCTTCTTGGTATGACTCTCTGTGATGAGACGGCCGGCCTTGGCCGCGACCACCGCCGCGGACGCTGGCTTCACAACGTAGTCCGCTGCGCCGAGCTCGAGTCCACGATTGACGGAGGATTGCGCACGCTCGGACGTGACGAACATCAATGGCACCTGCGCATGGGAGCTTTCGCGCATGCGCCGGAGAAGGTCGAAGCCTTGGCCGTCGGACAAATGCACCTCGCTCACGACGACGTCGTACTTCTCTACGTCCAGACACCGAAGCGCGCCCTCGACCGAACGTTCGATCGTGATCTCATAGCCTTGCCCGGCAAACTGCACCTCGAGCACCGAGGTCTCTTCGGGGTCGGGGTCGACGATCAGCACGCGATGACGCGCGGACAGAATCTGGATCTTCATCCCCTCGTCGAGAACGATGTGTCGCAGCCAGTCGACAACCGACGGATCGAAGGTAGTTCCCTTGTGAGGGTCAAGCGCGTCGCAGGCTTCCTCCGCGGGAACGCGCCGCCCGAGGGCGTTGGCCTTACTCTGCGTCAGGTCGATATAGCTCTCGACCACGGCAAGCACGCGTGCACCGAGTGGAATGTCCTTGCCGCTCAAGCGCTCCGGGAAGCCCTTTCCGTCGAAGCGCTCGTATCGGTGGCGAAGCGCATCAACCGCCGTCTTCGGCAGAGCCACCGACTCGAGGAGCCTGGTGGGCGCGGTATAGATTCTCCGCGCGCCCTCGCGTTTGGCCTCGTCGAGCGCCACATCGAAGGGCGTGACGTGCGAAACGGCTGACACGCCGACATCGTGCAGGTATGCGGCGATCAAGATCCCTTGGACCTGAGGCTTGGTGAGGCGAATCCGCTCGCCGATCTGTTGGCATACGCGGGCAACGCGCATCGAGTGCCCGCCGCGCTCCTGATTGAGTTGCTCGATCAATGTTACGAGAACGCTCAGCGTTTCGAGGTAGACCTCGGGATCTACGGCGAGATCCCCTCTCTGCGACGGGGCCGAGAGTTGCTCGATGAGCGTGCGACCGGCAGTAATCCTCGAGTGCGTCTGTGGCGGCGGCTCTTCGGACTCGAGGTCCGGCTGCTGATCGTTCGCCGGCTGCTCCATCTCGATGGACTGTGCCCGACGACGACGAACCAAGCGCCCGTCCCGCTCCTCGAAGACCTGACCCCAGCCCGGCACAGGATCCGAGTCGCACGACGAGCGGACCTGGCGCGACGACGCGCCGCTAAGCAACATCTCGAACGGACGGTTGTCCTGGTCGTAGTGCTTGGCGATCGCCGCGCGAATAGCAGCCTCGCGAGCCACGTAGATATTCACGTCTCGCGCACCGGTCGCGAACTGCATCTGCTGACGTACGTCATCGTCGGTGACGTCAGCAGCGACGACCGACAGTGTCCGGGTCCGCTGGTCGTACAGAATTGGGAAGGCGGTGAGCCGCTTGGCAAGCTTGCGCGACACCTGCTTCAGGAGCTGCGGGTCGACGCCCGCCTTGGCAAGTCGCTCGGAACCCACGAATCGGGTCCGGTAGATGCCGGCGATGTACTTCAAGAGCTCACCCTCGCTCATCAGCCCGAGCTGCAGCATCGCCTCTTCGGCGGTCGACTGCGTCCGCTGGGCTTGCATGAGCACCTCGTCATAGAGGCTCGGAGACACCTTTCCCTCCACGACGAGGCGATCCAGAATCGCAACGCCACGGGTCCGTGCGGACTGTTCTGACTGAGCCCCCTGACTCACAATCCATTCAGTCTAACGAACAGAAGCCCGAACCGCCCGCTTCCGCGCCTAAAAGTCGAAATCGACAAGAAAGGCGGGCCTGCTAGAGTCTGGCCCTAGTGAGGCGGCGGCTGGGAACCTGGCTCTTCTTGGGCCTGAGCACGATGGGTTGTGCCACGACTGGCGTGCTCCAAGACGGCATCTATCGGGGCGCGCAGACCTCCTATCAGATTGGCCCGGTCAGCTCGGACTGGACATCCGTCACGGTCAACCAGCAGAACGACCTGGCCTGGCACAACGAGACCAAGGGTGCAGTCATGCACGTCGACTCCGACTGTGACCCCGGCCTCGACATCCCGCTGACGGCCCTCCGCAGTCACCTCATGATCGGCTTCACCGAACGTGCCGTCATAGAAGAAGAGCTCGTCCCGATGGACGGCCGCGAGGCCCTCCGCACACACTTCACGGCCAAACTCGACGGCGTTCCGCGCGATATCCTCCTGCAGATTCTGAAGAAGGACGACTGCGTCTACGACTTTGCTTTGATTACGCCTGCCGGACCAAGCTTCGACGAGGCGTTGGCGGACTTCGACCGGATGCTCGCCGGCTTCACGACGATGACAGGTCAACCGTGACCTCCGTGGCGCCATCCACGCGGCCTCGAAACCTCATGAGTTGGGCCGACTATCAGATCCGGCGCCTTCGAGCGTTCGTCGAAGAGGTCGGCGACTCGACGCTTTTGGCGGGACGCACCTTTCGCACCCTCTTCACGACGCGCTTCGACACCGCCGAGTTCATCTATCAGATCGAGCAGCTCGGCGTGCGAAGCCTCGCGATCGCTGCGGCCACTGCAATTTTTGTCGGGATCGTGATGACGATTCAGTTCGCTATATCCATGGAGGCCTTCGGCGCCAAGGACACCCTCGGCCGCGTTATCGCGGTTTCCGAAGCGCGTGAGCTCGCACCATCGCTGACCGCACTGGTCGTCGGCAGCCGAATCGCGGCGGGGATCGCAGCGGAGCTCGGCTCGATGACAGTCACCGAGCAAGTGGACGCGATTCGAGCCTTGGGCGCCGACCCTATCCGCAAGCTCGTCGTGCCGCGCCTGGTCGCCTGCATCGTCATCATGCCCTTGATTACCTTCATCGCGTTCCTCTTGGGAATGCTCAGCTCGATGTTCGTCGCCGCCCTGTCCTACGGGATTCCCATGGAGTTCTTCGCCTCCACGGCGCTCGACTCTCTCCGGCTCAACGACTTCATCAGCGGCGTCGCCAAGACACCCTTCTTTGGCTTCTTGATCGCCATTCTAGGGTGCTACTTCGGCTTGCAAACCCGCGGAGGAACCGAGGGCGTCGGACGGTCGACCACCCGCGCCGTCGTGGTCGTCTCGATCAGCATTTTGATGGCCGACGCGCTCCTCACGCAGATTTTCGTGAGCTTCGGCACCCTTTAATGGGAATCAGATCCGAACGGGGGCGTCGTACGTCCTAGACCACATGGCTCGCTGGTTCTTCTTTGGGTTGCTTCTTTGCGTCGCCGGATGCTCGTACGGGCCATCGCAGCCGGTCCGCTCCGCCGGCTATGATCTCAGCCCTTCGTTGGTGAGCGCTCCGTCTCTCGACCTGTCGAGACTCGCCAAGACTGACGACTGCGCCGACTGCCACGCCGACGTCGCCTCCCACTGGATGCACAGCGCGCATGCGTACGCGTCGTTCGACAACCCCTGGTACCGCGCGAGCATCGATCAGTTCCGCGCAGAGCGGGGCAAGGAAGAAAGTCGGTTCTGTGCCGGCTGCCACGACCCACTTCTCCTGCTTTCGGGAGACATCGACCGGGAGGTGGAGCCCGACAGCGAGCTCGCGTATGCGGGCATCACCTGCCTGGTGTGCCACAACATCGAATCGACGCGCCCCGACGGCAACGCGAGCTTCACGCTCAGCGACGCGCCGATCCTGCTTCCCGA
>CAZHPJ010000297.1:0-4221 GCA_964534585.1 uncultured Sandaracinaceae bacterium
ACTTGCACACGGACCAGCTCGTGATCAGCTTCAACGAAACACACGAGCCAGACTGCGCCATCTACCGGGATTTTGAGGATCGGCTCACCAGGATTTGTCGATTGGATGAATCGGCGAATCAGTACCAGCAATGGGAGTCCGAATCCAGTGCTTCGCCGGAGATGGCATAGACTCGACGGCGATCCGCTACCTACCGCGATGTCGAGACTCTTGCTGCCTGCCGTGTGGGTCGATAATGTGTGGAGTGATGGAGGCTCAGGACGAGTGGGCTGTCACACAACGCGAGCTCGACACGGGCGCATGGCGAGTGTACTGGCACGTAACCAACCCTCCCAAGGTTGCACGTAGGTGGGAGGACTTCACTTGCGAGCAGCTGCTGTGCGCGACGGAGGGCGATGCCACGAGGTTGGCCGTCTGGCTCCGGGATGTGCTCAGTTCGAGGGAGGTCGATCCTCGGGATGAACAGGCTGTGGCGGCAGAGATCCGGAAGCGCTGGCCGGGCTGATCGTGCCCTGCGTGGTATCTAGGCAGGGGGTCGACTCGGCAGGAGCTCCGCGAGAACCCTTGCAAGGCGCACCTTGTCAAATGACCTGATGAGGCAACGCGAGCCATCCAGGCTCAGGATGTATTGGGCCTGTGTTGCTTGCCATCGGTCCAAGACCACCAACAACGGGAGTTCCGAACAGTCCAGTAAGGACCGGATCCACGAGCAAAGCGCTACCGACCAACACGCAAGATGTTCTCGAATCACCCTGGAGTGGACCCCATCCATATCGACTAGCAGCAGGCGTGTCGTCATGTAGTGACACGAACGTCAAGACCAGGGAATACTTGTGCTCGCGACTGATCGCTTTCAGCCCCGCTATCGACGTCGTGTGCGCACTGTAGCCGTGACTGTATCCCGTCACCCGCTGCCGCCACAGCGGAAGATAGCGCTCTCGGTCCAGCCGGGGCGCACGGTGACGGAGGCCGTGCCTTCTATCTCCGCGTATTCGACGCAGTCGACGGGGGCTTGTTCCCAGAACGCGTCCAACTCCACTCGGCAGGGGCCTGCGGGCAGGTCATTGGCGCCACCGTTCCAGTACGTGGTCTGGTCGCCGCCGTATGTGTTCTCGAGGGTACCGGTCGCGATCGGGTTGGGTGCGTCTGCACAGTAGATGGCGAAGTCGACCCGAGATACTTCCGTGCTTATGACGGCGGTGACGCGAATGTGGCCCTCGGTGAGCCAGGGTACGATAGGGCGACCATCCTCCTCGAACCCGGTGACCACATCGCGGAAAGCGAGTCGATACTTGGATCCGTCAGGCTGAAGGATGGCGATCGTGGAGCTCGATGTGGTCCCGAACTCTCTGTTGAGGAACGAGGTTCTTAGGGATCGAAGCTGGGCGGCGTCCTCCTCCTCAGCCACCCAAATCCGACGTTGGGTGGGCTGCAGAAAGACGTCGTTGTTCCGGTCGGGTTCAAGAGGCTGCGAGAGCACCTCTGGCGCGATGTCGAGCGGCCACGCCGGAGCCCCGTTGAACTCGACGGGGTTGCCGACACCGTCGCCGACCGGCGCCAGCGCGTAGCGAACGGATCCGGACACCGGATCGCCGAGCGACTGAAGCTCTTCGATGGCGTCGTACAGCGCTGCGTGAATCTCAAGAATGTTGGGCGGTAGCATGGGCGCGTCAATGCACAGTGCGACGTTGAGCGAACGGGCTCCCCACCAGTATGTGGTGCCCCCGGAATCTGGCGCACATTGCCCCAGGCGATGTGACGGCCCGAGATCCTCCCATTGCTCGAGTGCGAGAAGCTGCGAGAGTTCTCTGGCCTGGTCCTGGTCGAGCGTTCCCTCGACGGCCATTCCCAGGCTCCCGGTTATCGGTTCGTACAAGACGAACCGGCAGTCCGGCGCCACCGCGAAATAGTAATGGCCCACCTCCAACGAGCTCCAAGGAGGCTGCCCGCCCCCGGCGCTCCAACGCATGAACCCCACACCGCCCTCGCCGCAGACCGGAACTGTCGTGGAAGAAGTGCCGGCCTCCGGCGTCGTGTCTTCACCGCACGCGGTAGCCAAGAACAAAGCGAACACGGCGACCGAAGTCGACAAGGATCGGGGCATGAGGACCTCTCGAAGTAACGTCGCCGGAAGCGTACCACGAGGACCTCGGAAGCCGCTCACCGACTGGTCGCGCGTACGGGTTACGCACATTTCGGCCACTCGTAGACTGTGGCTTCACCTTCAAATAAGAGCCGGAACAGCAGATCGGCTCGCGAAACGCAATAGCTCCAATTGTGATTCACCGCACCGTTGGCGACGCCGGATCGGGTTTTGGCTTCGCACGAAGAGTGTTAGCGTTCCTCGATGAAGTTCTTCCCGTGCTCATTTTCGCGGAGGACTTGGTGGCGAGCACTCGCTGTCGCCACCGTGTTTCTGGTGTCGACGACCGCGTGCTCTGATGCAGACGGGGAAGAACCGGGAATCACTGCCATTGAAGTAATCACGAGCCAGAACAACAATGGGGCGGGATACGCCGAGAGCCTGCTCTACTCAATCGAATGTGTCGGAGTCAACGACGAGCCGTTCGACAACCAGAATCCTGCAGACGATGTGCGCGTGGAAGGCCCGTTCGCAAAGGCGGGCAACGAAGCGTACAGCGGTGCGGACGTGTGGCGCACACTTGCAGTGCTACCGCCGGGCCCGTGTACGATTCGGGTTCAGGCGCTCGGCGCCAACAACCAAGCAATATGTGTGATGTACGAATCTTTCAGCGTTTCGCCCGACGCGACGACGGAGATCCGTCTCGTCTTGGTGTGCTCGGGCGGCATTCAAGTTGCCGAATGCATGTTCTCTCAGAACGAATGCAACACCCGAACCATCGAAATGTGTGCGGTGCAGAGTGACTGCGTCGTCGTTCACGGTCGGCCCCTCGAGCGCGGATGTCTAGACGCCACCATCGGCTTCGCTCCGGTCGGGTGTACTGCCGGATGCGACGTCGACGGTGGTTTCGAAGTCATCATGGATCCCGATGGCCTACCTTGGTTGGTTCCCCTCGGCGTGCTCCCGCAAGGTTGGACGTCGCCAGCCGAACCCTTCAACCTCGCCGTTTGTGACGACGAGGGGTCGCGATAGATAGTCAGGAGCTAAACGAGCACTTGGTCATGTTGCGACGATTTAGCATTACGCCCTGGCTTGCAATCGCTTTCGGCCTCGCCGCGTGCAGTGGCAGCCCGAGCGGCGATCAGCTCGCCCTTGGCGCTGGCAGCACGGACGGAGACGACCTTTGCGAGAAGACGCGCACGCCGGTCAACGTCCTCGAGCAAGTGGGGGGCGGGCTCGGCTTCAGTGCAGTCGAGGTGCTGGCTTTCTCCGCAAAGGAACACCAGAGCGTGCTCAGGTGGCTGCCAGTGCAGCGTGTCAGCTACGGACCCGAATCGGGGGATGTCGCTGTTTCGGTGAGCGTGCGCTACGCGGGAGGGCCGATCGACTTCGTTGAGTCCACCCCCAGATCATTCGGTGGCGACGTGTTCCTCGATCGACCCGTGTCGGTGGATGGTTGCACCAATGCGCTGGCGATCGAAGTCGAAGTCGAGCTTACGACCGCGGAAGGTGCCCTCGAGGAGCGATTCACGGCGGAGTTGCTCGCGCGTTCGGCGCTTTCGGCTGAAATCGTTCAAGCGGTGGAGCTCGACGCCCTGGGCGGCACTTTCGAGGTCATGCTGACCGAGGACCCGGAGCGCGCGAACCCGGGTACCGCAGAACTGGTGCAGCCCAAGCTCCGGATCACGTTCTCCGAGCTCGGAACCCAGGGTCGTTTCGAGGCCCTGTTCATAGAGCGCAGCGGGAGTAGGGGACCGGACTTTGCCACGGGAGGCCTTCTCGAGTTTGCGCGCTGGCCGGCAGACAACCGCTGCCAGGACGGAAGCGAGGCGCCGCTTGATGCGAGCGTTGGCGGCTGGTCTCCCGCCGAACTGCTCGCGGAGCTCAACACGCTGTCGCCCGCGGGCTTTCGATGGACGGGCGGTGGTCCAACCGAGCTGACTCTCGACGTACGGGCTGTGGACGACTTCGCCTGCGCCTATCCGAGCAGCGGGAGGCTTTCGCTTCGGGCCGAGGCCCGGGCCCGCACCGCGGACGGGCAATTCGACGCCGAGCTGCCGGTGACGATTGCCTGGACCCTGCCTCAGTCACCCGATGCGGGTGACCGGCAATCGGCGGCAACCGCCGCGGCCGACGCT
>CAZHPJ010000298.1:0-4214 GCA_964534585.1 uncultured Sandaracinaceae bacterium
GAAATGGGAGAGCCCTACCGAGCCTATGTGGCGGCGACGTCGTTCTGGCCACTAGTCGCGGTCATTGCCAAGCGGCAGCAAGTCCGTTTGCGCGAGCAACCGTGGTTCGCCTACGCGGCCGGTATCGGCGCGAGTCTCGCGCTCTACCAAGTGCACAGCCACATTTTCGACTTCGGCGGCGCGTATGTCATCGTCTTCGTTAGCTCCGGCTCGATCATTGCAATCCTCAACTCCCGGGCACGAGCGTCTTGACGTCGCGCGGGGTTCCTCCAGCTGTAATCGGAAAGGTTGACTGAGGTGTTCGACGACTACGTGCAGTACGACGGGCTTGGACTCGCGGAGCTCATCGCAAAGCGCGAGGTCCATCCTAAAGAAGTCTTGGAGGCCGCCGTCCTTCGCGCAGAGAAACTCAACCCGGAGCTCAACGCGATCGTCACGCCGCTCTATGACTATGCGCGCGAGCGGGTGCGGCGTGACCTTTCGGGTCCGTTCGCAGGGGTGCCGTTTTTGCTCAAGGACGCCCACCATGCCTTGGAGGGCACGCCGATGAGCAACGGCAGCCGGCTTCACAAAGGTGAGGTGTCGCCGGTCACAGCGGAGATCGTACGCCGCTTTCTCGATGCGGGGGTCGTTGTTTTTGGCAAGACCAATACCCCGGAGTACAAGCTCTCGGTCTTCACCATGCCCAAGGCCTGGGGGGCGACGCGCAATCCCTGGGACCTCACGCGCTCGGCGGGAGGGTCGAGCGGGGGCTCCGCGGCGGCGGTGGCTGCGGGCATCGTCCCCATGGCGTCTGCCACCGACGAGGGCGGCTCCATTCGGATGCCGGCGTCGGCATGCGGGGTGTTCGGACTCAAGCCTAGCCGCGGGCGGAATCCGATCGGGCCGGATTTCAGCTGGGAGTATGAGGGGCAGTCTACCTCCCACGTCGTAAGCCGGACGGTCCGTGATACGGCCGCGATGCTCGACGCAACCGAGGGGCCTGAGCCCGGTTCGCCATACGTGGCGCCGGGTAGGACAGGGTTTCTAGCCGCGCTGAGCCAGGATCCAGGCCAATTGCGTGTCGGTATATCGACGGCGACCGATGTGTTCGGCGTGCCGATGGAGCGCCCGTGCGTTGAGGCCGTGCACGCAACCGGCCGTCTTTTGCAGGAGTTGGGGCACATCGTCGAAGAAGTGCCACTCCCGTATGACGAGTGGGAGGTGCTCCGGGCCTCTATCATCCTCGGGGCCACCAACACGGCCGCCGTGGTCTCCGAGTTGGAGGCTAAGTACGGCAGGTCCAAGGTGCGGCGGTCGCTGGAAGACATCCTGCTCTTGCTCGCGGGCGTGGGTCGGGCGCTTCCAGCCGATCTCGTTGGCGCATCGCGGCTCGCTGGGCAGCGCATCGGTGTGGCGCTGGCACGGTTTTACAACCAGTACGACGTCCTCGTGACACCGACCGTCGGGCGGGTGCCGGTGCCCCTAGAGCGGGCAGAGCCGACCCCGGGGGAGCAGCGGTTGATTCGCTTCTTGGTCTCCCCGGTGGCCGCGGGTCTCCTTCACGTCCCCCGGCTCCGGGAACGGGTCATGGAGGCCCAGATGGAGGGCTTCTCCAGGCAGGTGCTCCACCGGACGATGGTTGCGAACCTGACCGGGATTCCAGCCATGTCGGTGCCTTTGCATCGGACGGAAGACGATTTGCCGGTCGGCGTGCAGTTCCTCGGACGCTTTGGAGACGAAGCGACCCTGTTGAGGCTTGCCGCTCAACTCGAGCGCGCCAGGCCTTGGCAAGTGCGCCGGTGATCGCGCGTTACGCGAAGCTCATGTAGAGCAGCCGTGCGGCGACGTAGGTCACGAGCCCTGCGGTCAACCGTTTGACGACGCGTCCGGAGAGCGCCTGCGTGCTCAGCCGGCTGCCGATCTGGCCGCCGATGAGGACGGCGACGCCCAGCCAAACGTAGTCGGTCAGTTGAACGAGATGTTCGGCCGTGCCTTGCTTCGTCGCTTGACCGACTAGCCCGGCCATGGAGTTGACCATGATGAACAAGCTCGCGGTCGCGGCGATGCGCTTCGGCTCCGCAAGCCGGAGCAGGTGCAGACAGGGGGCCAAGAAGATTCCTCCGCCGATTCCGACCATGCCCGAGAGAAAACCAATTGCTCCGCCCACGGGCAAGCCCACGAACCAGTTGACCAAACCCGACCCCGGTGGCGCTGCTTTCGATTCGGCTGGCTGAAACCACATAGTTAGTCCGGCTGCGAGCAACGAGAGCCCGAGCAACATGATGAACGTCTCTCGTTGGATCGGAACGCTGCCACCGAACCAGGCCATCGGAATCGAAAGAGCGAGGAAGGGGAGGGCGAACTTCAAGCTCAAGTCGCCTGACCGCCGGTACTGCCAGACGCCGCCTGTGACGACGATCAGATTACAAGCGAGCGCGACCGAGGGGAGGATACGGTAGTCGGTGTCCGCGAGAACCAGGAGCGCGTTGTAGGTCGAGCCCCCCCCAAAACCGACGGATGCATAGAGCACCGCAGTCACGAAGAAGAGAAGGGCGAGCATCAGCATCGGCGCGCTAGTTACTGCACGCGCCTCCGTGAGGCAACCGCGGGGCTAGCTCGTGCGTCGGTCGGCGCAGCGCGCCGTGGTGGTGGCCACCACTACGGGCCGCAAGTCGCCAGGAATCCGCCCACCAAAGCAATTGGTGACGATCGCGACGCCCAGCTCTCGTTCAGGGTCGGCCCATGCGCCAGAGCCACCGAAGCCGAAGTGGCCAAACGCGTGTGGGTTTGGGATACCCAAGTCGAAGCGACGCTTGCCGAGAGGAACACGCAGGCCGAGGGAGACTGGCCGCATGTAGCCGACTTTGAATCGCAGCGGGAATGGGATCACCCGGCCGATGTGCGGGTTCTGATCCTCGGTCGCATCCGCGAGTGTCGCAGACGACAGCAGCCGCACGCCATCGAGCGTGCCTCCAAGGCTCAAGGCCCCGTAGAGGCGCGCCAGGGAGCGAGCATTGAAGACGCCGTTCCCGGACGGGATGACCGATGTGAGCCATCGAGGGTCGCCGAGCACGTCCCCGAGACCGGGCGGGATCATCGCGTCGACTGCTTGCGCGACCGCAGAGTGCCACCGTACCGTCGTCGAGGCGGTTCGGCGAACCTTGGCTCGCACACCACGCGCCCCTCCGCGTAGGACCTTGCGAGGGATGCTTGGAATCAGGAACTCCGCGACGCGCGGGAGCTCACTTTCTGGCAGGCCCATGTAGAGCCCGTCGAGCTCGAGTGGGTCGGCGAGGTTCCGCTCAACCAGCTCTGGAAAGCGCAGACCGGTTACCCGCTGAAGCACTTCGCCGATGATCCAGCCGCCCGTCCATGCGTGGTAGCCGAAATCGGTGTCTGGCTTGTGGACGGGCCACATGTCTTCGATGACGCCCACCATGTGGTCCCAGTCGAACATTTCCTCGCACGAATCGATGATGCGCGCGATCGAGTAGAGCCCTGCGCGGTGCGAAGCGGCCTGTCGGAGCGTGATGCTGCCCTTGCCGTTCTTTCCGAATTCGGGCCAGTACCTCGCGACGGGCGCCTCGAGATCCAGCAAGCCGCGATCAACCATCTGGTGAAGCAGCGTGGCCATGACCCCTTTGCCGGTGGACATGCTCAACGCGAGCGTCTCCGGTTCGAACGGAGTGCCATTCCGGTCGCGTGTCCCACACGCTAGGTCGGCGACGAGCTCCCCACGGTGATAGACGGCGATCGCTGCCCCGCCCGGGCCGCGCGCCGGAACGCACCACCTCACCGTGTCCCGCAACGAACGGAAATCGGGATGACTATACCCGCGGACTTGCATGTTCTTAGGCGATGACCTCGATGTCCTTGAGAAACCGCAGCACGCGGTCGGTTACGCGCCCCTCGTCAAAGTAGAGGATGTGCCCGCCGCAGCTCCAGTATACCTCAGGGCGCCCTTTCATTGAGTATGCGGGGATTTTCGACGCTTCGTGACGCAGAAACTGCGCCGTTGAAACCGGGTGGCGCAGTCGTTTCGTGGGGCCGCTCCTCGTTCCTGAAGATCGCGACGCAGACCTCGGGTACACTGCCGCGGATGTCCCACGACCCACCATCCCAGCCCTTTGAAACCTTCGATGAGCTCGTAGCTGTGTTTCGCGAACACGTCGCCCCCAACAAGCTCGCGTACTACCAGAGGAGGGGTCTTCAGATCGTGATGGGCGCGCGTG
>CAZHPJ010000299.1:0-4212 GCA_964534585.1 uncultured Sandaracinaceae bacterium
GCGGTTGGAGGGCCAAATGAAGATCAATGGTTCAGTAGCGCTAGTGACGGGTGGAGCTTCGGGCTTGGGCGAGGCGACCGTGCGCCAGCTCGTGACCGAGGGGGGGCGCGTGGTCATCGTCGATCTCAACGCGGACCGCGGCAAGCAGCTCGCTGCCGAGCTGGGTGAGGCCGCCATATTTGCCCAGGCTGACGTGAGCAACGCCGAAGAAGTCCAGTCTGCGGTCGAGCAGGCGACGTCGATGGGCACGCTTCGCGCCGCGATCAACTGCGCTGGCATCGGCATAGGCATGCGAACGGTCGGCAAAGACGGTACTCCTCACGATCTCGGGCTTTTCCAGAAGGTCATCTCGGTCAATCTCATCGGGACATTCAACATCCTCAGGCTCGCGGCCTCGGCGATGGCCAAGAACGAGCCTGAGGACGGCGAGCGCGGGGTGGTGGTCAACACCGCTTCGGTCGCAGCGTTCGATGGCCAAATAGGCCAGGTCGCATACTCGGCTTCGAAGGGTGGCATCGTGGGGATGACCCTTCCGGCTGCGCGTGACCTTTCCAAAGCGCAGATTCGCGTGGTGACGATCGCGCCAGGCACGTTCGACACGCCGCTGCTCGGCATGCTCCCCGACGAGATGCGCACAGCCCTTGCTGCGACGATCCCGCATCCGAGTCGGCTTGGGCGCCCGCAGGAGTTTGCCGCGCTCGCCTGTCACATCGTCGAGAACAGCTACCTCAACGGCGAGGTCATCCGGCTCGACGGAGCCATTCGTATGGCACCTCGGTAGCTTGGCGCGCTTCGCGACAGCGAGCGTGCATCCCGCGCGCCGGCGCCGAATCTTCGGGCTCGCGCTCCCGATCATCGGGGGCATGCTCTCGCAAAACGTGCTGAACCTCGTCGATACGGCGATGGTCGGGACGTTGGGAGACTCCGCGCTCGCGGGCGTCGGTCTTGGTGGCTTCGCGAACTTCTTGTTTTCCGCCGCCATCTTGGGTCTGTCCACGGGTGTCCAAGCCATGGCAGCACGCCGGGTGGGGGAAGGGCGCACCGATGAGACGGCGATTCCGCTCAACGGAGGCTTGCTCCTCGCGCTGCTCCTCGCAGTCCCCTGGTCGGCGGCACTAATCGCGCTCGCGCCCCAGTACTTTCCCTTATTGACCACCGATCCGGCAGTCGTCGAACAAGGTGTGCCCTACCTGCGGGCTCGCTTGTTTGCGATGTTCGCGATGGGGATGAACTTCGCGTTTCGCGGGTATTGGAACGCAGTCGACAAGTCGATTCTCTACATGCGCACCCTGATCTCGATGCACGTGGTCAACATCTTTCTCAACTGGGTGTTGATCTTCGGTAACCTCGGAGCGCCCGAGCTCGGCGCCGCCGGGGCCGGCGTTGCTTCAGCGATTGCCACCGTGTTCGGTGCGGCTTCGTATTTTCTCCTCGGACGAAGCTATGCGCGAGATGCCGGGTTCCTTCGCGGGCTTCCCAGCCGCGCTACCATCGCAAGCATCATTCGATTGGCGGCCCCTGCCGGGCTGCAACAGTTCTTCTTTGCTGCCGGCATGACGGTGTTCCTCGCACTGGTCGCGCGCATGGGCACATCGGAGCTTGCCGCGACCAAGGTCATCATCGACTTGATTCTCGTCGGCATCTTGCCGGGACTCGGATTCGGGCTGGCAGCTGCGTCGCTCGTAGGGCAGGCACTCGGACGGGGAGATCCAGACGAAGCCCAGCAATGGGGCTGGGACGTCACCAAGATCGCGGTCCTGGTCGTGGGAGCGCTCAGCATTCCGGCGGTGCTGGTTCCGGAATGGATCCTGAGTGGTTTCATCCATGCGCCGTCGACTCTGGCACTCGCCAAGAACCCGCTGCGCCTCGTCGCGGCCTTTCTGTTCCTCGATGCCATGGGCATGGTGTTGATGAACGCCCTGATGGGGGCAGGGGACGTCAAGCGGGTGATGTTCATTGCCACGGGTTACCAGTGGTTGATTTTCCTCCCAATCGTTTACGTGGTCGGCCCGGTCATGGGGCTAGGGCTCGTGCTGGTGTTCGCTGCCCAGGTGACGTACCGCGCCTTCCAATCGCTCACTTTCGCTCTCATGTGGAGGCGGGGGCGCTGGCAGTCGATCGAGATTCAATGACGGGCACCGTTTCGCCCATCATTCCACGGGCTCGCCGGTCGATCGGTCGAGCGTCATCCATGGTGTGCCGGCAATCTGCACTTCAATGAGCTCTTCACCAACCAAGAGCTCAGGCGTAGTTGCAACGGCACCGAGCTCGGCGCGCCACAGCTCCTTGCTAGAGCCGACGTCTTTGGCGATCACGATGCCGGGGTCGCCCGCCTTCGCCTCGTAGAGCACACCCTCGCTCAACACCGCTGCGCTTACCTCGCCGCCGCCGGCCAGTTGACGCGCCCGATTGTTCTTTTCGAGCTGCACGGCGCCAATCCAGGCTATCGCTCCCGCGAGCAAAACCAAGCCGACCAGAACGGCAACGACCCGTTTCCCTGACTTGCCCTCTTCAGCCACGACTGGGTCTTAGCACGCCTGCCGCGGTCGCCTAGCGACGCCACATCTCCCACAGTGGAACGGTGCTCATCACGAAGTAGCTGACCAACATCAGCACACCCGACACTGCGTAAGCCGCCACGGCGCCTGCGCAGCCGTACGCGACCAGCCACGGTGCCGCGATGTGGAGCACAGTCCCGATGGCGCCCACGGAGATCCACACCGCTTTGGTCTTCTTGCGGGCTCGCGAGAGCATATACATGTGGCTGAGAATCAGCAGGTACACCGGCATCGAGAACAGGTGGAAGTGCGTGACTTCCAGCAGCTTTCTGCGCCGCATGGGTTCGAACGCTGCGAGGCTCTCGGCGTCCGGGGGCAGAACCAGTGCGGGGCCCCCCGCGACTTCTGCTTCCTCCACAGGTGCTGAGTCACCACCATAGTATTCGCCGGCGCCGTTCAGGTCGAGTCCAACCATGTCGTGAGTGAGGAACAGGGTAAGCGCCAATCCCGCGAGTGTGAACACGAGGAACACCGTGTATACGGCGCGTGCTTCCAAGGGTAGGGCGCGGAGCCTGCCAGACGGTCGAGTGAAGTCTTGCATGGCCCGAGCTATGACGACGTGAGCACGGTGTCGCGCAACAACAACGTCGCGCGCTTGACGGCTTTAGCCATCGCTTGCGCGGAAAGCGTTGCACCAGAAATGACGTCGATGTCGTGTCCGGGCCTGAAGCCACTGTCGGCTTCCTTCCCGACGAACTGTTTGCGGAAGCGTTTGGAACGGATCCCCTCGCCATAGGGCTCGCGGTACGCGACCACCTCAACCCGCGTCACTCGCCCCTCGCCATCAAAGAACGTGGCGAAGTCGATGTACTCGTGCTGTCCGATCTGACGGTCGAAGAGCGCGTACCCATCGATGAGTTCGCCCGAGCGCGCGACGTAGAAGATGTACTCCCCTTTATCGAGCTTCTCTCCGAGCTGTCGCTCGACTTGCTCGCGAAGCGGCCCGGAAAGTTGGATGCGTTTGAAATCCACTATCTCCGAGTGCCGGAACTGCTCGGCCAGCAGACCGCGCACGCTATAGAAGACCTGAGCGTGTCCGCTCGTGGCGATGCCCGAGGTCAGGAAGACCAGAGCGAGCAGGACGGAGATCCTATTGAAAATGCCTTTCATCTTCGATTTCAACATAGTAGGAGCAGACAATCACCGCTGCAAGCCAAAATTCGGTGCCTATCTGAATCGTTTTCGTCATTCGCAGGCTCTAGATGGGAGTCATGGCCGTGGAGCGGGCGATCCGGATGGTGGCTGGGGTTGGCCTGCGGTCTCTGATATGGATCGGGCCTCTCTCATTGCGTTTTCGGAGTTTCGACATGCTCGATAGACAAGCGCGCGACCTCTCAACATTCGACCAGGAGCTGATCGCGCGCACGGCTGCCGGAGACCGCGGAGCGTTCGAGCAGATCGTTACGCGTCACGCCACCGCGGTCTTTCGCCTGGCCAAGGTGTTGACCGGCGATGCCGCGACGGCCGAGGACGCCATGCAGCAAACGTTTCTTTCAGCCTATCGAAGCGCGTCGACCTTTCGCGCCGAGGCTTCCGTGCGAACCTGGTTGCTCACCATCGCCCGGAATGCCGCCTATCGGCTTCACGCCAAGCGGGGCCGCGAGGATCTCGTCGAGGAGCCATTGATGAATCTCGGCCTCGATGCTGGCTGGGG
>CAZHPJ010000300.1:0-4207 GCA_964534585.1 uncultured Sandaracinaceae bacterium
GGTCTTGATGGGGCGCTCCCATCTCGGCGTCTTTCGCCATCTGCTATTGGGGCCAGCGTCCGATCTATGGCACTTCTTTTTCGCGCCCAATCCCAAGAGCTCGGCGGCCGGTCGCTTTGCAAGCGCGATTCGGAGAGTGCCGAGCGTTCATACGGTGTGCAGCATGCCCGCGGACGGCAGGCCTGTGAGGAGACTCCTCTTCGCGGATGTCACCGTGGCGCTGTCGCGAACCGCCTACGAGCGCTTTCGTCAAGAGGGTGTCGACGAAAACGAGCTGCGAATCATTCCGCCATGCGTGCCGCCTCTCGCAGAGCCGACCTCGGTCGAGCGCGCCGAGCTGCGCAAGAAGCACGAGCTCCCCGAGTCTGCGCCGATCTGGATCTACCCCGGGGATCTCGAGTTCGGCGGCGGGGCCGAGATCGCACTCGGGGGTTTCGCGGCATGGAACCGCTCAGACGCGTTGCTCTTGATGGCTTGCCGCAGAAAGACGCCGCAGGCGGACGAAGCGCTGTCCCGGCTCGCGGGGCAGGCAAAGCGATGGGGCATCGCATCTCAGGTACGCTGGCTTGGAGAGACCCCGTACATCCACGAGCTCCTCGCGCTCAGCGACTTCGTCATCATGGTCAACCGGACGGCCTACGCAAAGATGGACTACCCGCTCGTGGCGCTCGAGTCGATGAGCCTCGCGCGCCCGGTGTTCGTCGGGAACAAAACGCCCTCCGCCGAGCTGGCCGAGAGCGGCGGGGTGGTCGCCGTGGAAGCCAGCAGCGAAGCATTGGCCGAGGCGATCGAGAGTCTGAGCGGCGACGAAGCGTCCCGTGCGCGAGTCGGACAGAACGCGCGTGCGCTGGCGATATCAAAATTCTCACCGCAAGAAATCACGGCGGCGTACGAGTTGCTCTATGAGGAGATCCTTGCCTGAGTCATCCGAGCAAGAGGCGCGGAGATACTACGACGACTTCAGCGACTCGTACGAACGGGGGCGCGGCCAGGGCTACCATCGGATGATCGACGACCTCGAGGTGCAGGTCACGACTCCTTACGCGCGGGGCGCAAGCGTGCTCGAGCTCGGCTGCGGCACGGGTCTGATCCTCGCCCGCGTCGCGGAGGTTGCCAAGGAGGCCGTGGGGATCGACTTGTCGGAGAAAATGGCACGACGAGCGAGAGACCGCGGTCTCGACGTGCACATCGGCAGTGTATGCGACCTCCCCTTCACGGATGATCGGTTCGATCTCACCTACAGCTTCAAAGTACTTCCGCACGTCACCGAGATCGACACGGCCGTCCGGGAAGCAGCCCGCGTCACGCGCCCGGGCGGGCATCTCTTGCTCGAGTTCTACAATCCTTGGAGCCTTCGCTATCTCGCAAAGAAGGTCGCGGGCCCTCAGCGGATCGGCGACGACCGAACCGAAGCGGATATCTCCACCCGCTGGGACTCGCCTCGCGCGATTCCCAAGCTGTTGCAGCCCAACCTCGAGCTCGTCGACTACTACGGTGTTCGCGTGCTCACGCCCTTCGCTGCCCTCCACCGCGTCCCCTGGGTGGCGCAAGGCTTGAGCCGAGCTGAGCGCCTCGCAGGCCGCTCCCCGCTCCGATACTTCGGCGGTTTTCTCATTGCCGTGTTGCGCAAGTCTTCGAAACCCGGGCCCTGAGGCTGGAGCGATACCAGCGGACAGGCTACCATCGGAAGACGGTGGGCCCCAGCAGAATCACTTCACCGGACAGAGACGTCCTGCGCGAAGCCAAAGGTATTCGTCAGCAGGTGCTCGATACCTCGCTGTTCGTTGCGGTCCTGGTGGGTGGCCTGGCGTTCGCTCGAACGCTGCTCGATGCGATACACCTCGAAGCATGGACGATCGTCGGCGAGAGTGTTGCCCTGTATGGCGGGTTCGTCGTCCTGTTCTTTGCAAAGCGTCTGCCGTACTCGGTTCGAGCCCTCGGTTTCCTGGGGCTTCTCTATGTCATAGGTGTCTCCTCGTTGTTCTCAGTCGGTTACCTCGCCGCCCCCGTCTTGATCTTGGCGTGTCAGAGCGTGCTGGCCTCCGTGCTGTTTCGACGTGGTATCACGTTGCTCGTCCTGAGCGTGAACCTGCTCACTTTGCTGGTCATAGGAGCGGTGCTGTCGAGCGGAATGATGGTGGTCGAAACCACGACCTTCTACGACCCCACGGTGTTCATGAACTGGCTGCGCGTCGCAATGATCTTTGCGGTGTTCTGTGGCATTGCAGTCGTCAGCGTCGATGTCGTCACGACTCACCTAAACCAGAGCCTCCGGGACCAGGCCGAGCTCATCGAAAACCTCAAGGGCGCGATGCAGCTCCGTGACGAAGCCGAAAGCCAACGGCGCGCAGCCGAATCACGTCTTCGAGACGCGCAGCAGAGCGATCCGGAATAGCAGCCTGGCGTTCAGAGCGCGTCGATGATCGCGTTCAGCGTTGCACTTGGACGCATCGCCTTGGAGACGAGGTCGTCGTTCGGCAGATAGTAGCCACCGATATCCATCGGCTTACCCTGCACCTCGATCAATTCGGTGACGATCTGGGTCTCGTTCTCCGCCAAGGCCTTGGCCAATGGTGCAAAGTAGGCCCGCAGATCCGTATCCGACGACGCGGCCAGCGCTTGAGCCCAATAGAGCGCGAGGTAGAAGTGGCTGCCACGGTTGTCGAGCTCGTTTACTTTGCGTGAGGGGGACTTGTTCTCGAGCAGGTACTTGGTCGCCGCGGCGTCCAAGGTGTCCGCGAGGATCTTAACCTTTGGGTTGTCGTGACGCTCGGCGAGGAAATCGAGCGACGCTGCCAGGGCGAGAAACTCGCCAAGCGAATCCCATCGCAGGTGGTTCTCCTTCTCGAACTGCTGGACGTGCTTGGGCGCCGAGCCGCCCGCCCCCGTCTCGAATAGGCCGCCGCCGTTCATCAAGGGCACGATGGAGAGCATTTTTGCGCTCGTACCCACCTCGAGGATCGGAAAGAGGTCCGTGAGGTAGTCGCGCAAGACGTTGCCCGTCACCGAGATGGTGTCCTTGCCCTCTCTGATCCGCTCGAGCGAGAAGCGCGTGGCCTCGGCCGGCGCCATGATGCGAATGTCCAAACCTTCGGTGTCGTGCTCCGAAAGATAGACTTTCACCTTGGCGATGAGCTGAGCGTCGTGGGCGCGCGTCTCGTCGAGCCAGAACACCGCCGGCGCCCCGGTTGCGCGCGCGCGGCGAACAGCGAGGCCAACCCAATCGCGCACTGGCGCATCCTTAGTCTGGCAGCCGCGCCAAATGTCGCCGGCGCCGACCTCATGCTCCATCAGTACCTTGCCGCTGCCGTCGATCACCCGTACCACGCCGTCGGCCGGGACCTCGAAGGTCTTGTCGTGGGAGCCGTATTCCTCGGCCTTCTGCGCCATCAGGCCGACGTTGGGGACACTGCCCATGGTCGTCGGGTCGAACGCGCCGTGCTGTTTGCAGAAGTCGATGACCTCTTGGTAAACGGCGGCGTAACTGCTGTCGGGAATGACGGCCTTGGCGTCCTGCTGGTCGCCCTCAGGGTTCCACATCTGCCCGGACGTACGGATCATCGCCGGCATCGAAGCGTCGACGATGATGTCGCTCGGGACATGGAGGTTGGTGATCCCACGATCCGAGTCGACCATGGCAAGCGATGGGCGGTTCGCGTACGCGGCCTGAATGTCGGCTTCGATCTCGGCGCGTTTGTCCGCCGGGAGGCTTTCGATGCGCGTGAGGATCTCGCCGAAGCCGTCGTTCGGGTTGGCGCCGAGCTCTTCCAACGTCGCAGCATGTTTCTCGAAGACGTTTGCAAAGAAGACGCGGACCGCATGCCCGAAGATAATCGGGTCGCTGACCTTCATCATCGTCGCCTTCAGGTGAAGGGAAAAAAGTACGCCAAGCTCCCGCGCATCACCCAGCTGCTCCCGAAGGAACGTGAGAAGGGCCTTCGTGCTCATGTAGGTGCCGTCGAAAATCTCGCCTTCGAGCAGCGCGAGACTGTCCTTCAACACGGTCGTCGATCCGTCCTTGGCGACATGCTCGATGCGGACGGTGGTAGCCGCGGGTAGCGTTATGGACTTCTCGTTGTGGAAAAAGTCCCCCGCGCTCATCGTAGACACGTGTGTCTTCGACTCGCTCGTCCAGGCACCCATCGGATGCGGGTGCTTGCGAGCGTACTCCTTGACGGCGTGCGGCGCGCGGCGGTCCGAGTTGCCC
>CAZHPJ010000301.1:0-4199 GCA_964534585.1 uncultured Sandaracinaceae bacterium
TCGGGGTGCTGACCAAGGGATGGAAGGTCAAAGCCAACAAAGAGCTGGTTGCCCAGGTGCGGCAGGCGCTCGATGTGCATCCCGACGTCCAGCTCTTTCACGTGCGTGGTCATCAAGGCGTGCGGCTCAACGAGCGCGCCGACGAGTTAGCGGTTCGCGCGGTGCAGAGCAGGGAATCTACCGGTTGGGTTGCGAGCTGAACCGGCGCGCGGCTTCTTGGAGCGTCACAATCTCGTAGCCAGCTCCGCGAATCACCCGAATCGCGGCGCGAAGCGAGCGGAGCTTGTCTGCGGCCGTTCGCTTCAAGTCCGCGCGGTGTGTCGCTAGCGTTTCGAGCCCGTCCTCGACCACATCGGCTGCATCGAACCCGTGGAGCTCGAGGTTGATCAGCTCTCTCCCGAGCATCTGCTTGCTGAGTTGCTTGGCGATTCGTTCGCCGCCCAGGACCAGGGATGTGCCGATGTAAGGGAGCTGCAACGGGGTCACCCCGATCGGGAGCTCCAACACGCCATCGCCCCTTTGCCAATACGGCCGACCGACTCGGTACGGCTCCCTCGGCGCTCGCAGCACTGTCGGACTGTCCAACACGCTGGCGCTCTTCCGGCCGCGAACTTTCATTGCCCCAAGCACGACAGCCTTCGCCGCGTAGTAGCTCAGACACGGAAAGACGCTCGAATCGTATTCGACGCCTGACGCTTCGAGCGCGCTGAACAGCGGGTTGTTGACGGTGTACCCGGGCGCGCGAAATCCGATCGGCCGTTTCCCGCATACGTCCCCGATGACATCTGCGCCCCGTTCGACGTCTTCCCGGATGTTCTCAACCGCGCGGCGCGTGAGATCGTAGTGATGGTGATAGGAGTGATTCCCGATCTCGTGCCCAGCCTGGTGGAGCGTCGCGATGGTCCCGCGGTTTTCCTCGCGTTCGAGGTCCTCCCCGATTGCAAAGAACGTGGCCCGAATCGATTCGTCGTCCAGCCATGCGGCGAGCCTCGGCACGCAGCGGTCGTACACCGCGTGCGCGGGTGGCCCTTGCGGGGTCACGAGGCCATGGATTGCCGCGTAACGAGGCACCTCGTCCAAATCGATCGATATCGATGCCAGTCTCAAGCTCACCCCTTGATCCGGATCGCGATGATGAGCCTAGCCAAGCCCTTCAATACGTTGGGCACTCGTCTGGCCAACCCGATCGTCGGAGGCCGCTTCTCCAAGACCCGAACCGGGATCTCTTGGACGCCGAGCCCGGCGCGCACCGCCCGGATGACGAGCTCGGACGCGAAGAGATCACGATCTACCAGGCAGGCGCGAGCGATCGGTTGCACGGATTCCCTCCGAAAGGCCTTCAGTCCATGGGTGTCGGTCCCTTTGAATCCCAGTGTGACCCTCAGCATGCCGTTGATCACGATCGTACCGAGCCGCCGAAAGAAGGGTCGCTCGTCCCTGGCTCCTTCCATCACCTTCGAGCCGACCACGAAATCCACCGATGGATCTTGAAGCACGGCGATGGCGCGCTCGTAGAAGTCGGTATCGCAAAGGTCGATCTCGTCGCAAATGACGATGTCGCCCCTCGCGCAGAGGATGCCTTTTCGAAGGGCCTTGCCGTAGTTGGGTTCGTCGGTGTGCTCGCACACGAGTTGACCGAAACGCTCGGCGAGATTCGCTGCCACCTCGACCGTGCGGTCCGTCGAGCCGTTCTCCGCGACCACGAGCTCATACGGCCAGGAAAGGGCACTCAATCGATCCACGAGGTCGACCACTGCTGCACGTAGGATCGCTTCCTCATTGTAAACTGGGATGATGATCGAGATGAAAGGCGGAGGATTGGAATCCGTCAAGGCGCGCCACTGTCTTACGCGGGCACGGCCTCGTCAAGCCAAGGTGCAGAGCATCGCGTGCGCCGAATCTAGCTCGACGCGCATCGGGCCGAGGCACGCGGGCAGTGCGGCGGTCTGACCGCGCACCAGCTCCAGCACGGTTTCCTCGTGGTGCAGCGCCAAGCCCCCGTCCAAGACGGTGAGCGAACGCAATCGGTTGTCCGCACCAAGCTCGAGGCTGCCCGAGCCGGCCAGGCGTTGCAGCGAGAAAACCTCCGTAGCGAGAGGACCCGCCTCGCTCGCGAGGACTTCGAGGCTCGCCGAAGCCCCGATCGGAGCCGGTCCTGCTTGGTGACAGACACGATCGAGGAGCGCATCTTCTCTCGGGCCGTCCCAGTCCGTGACATCGAGAGCGCGCTGTCGGTGAAGCTCGCGAGAGCGCCCCATCGGGTCGAGCTGCCCTGCGGCGTCGTACTTTCGGTTCCAATCCCAGTAGCGGTACGTGATACCGCGTTTTCCTGGCGAGACACGTTGCGGTTCGAGCAGCAGCACACCCTTGCCGATCGCGTGAGGCGTTCCCGGTTCGATGAGGAACACGTCTCCAGGAGACACCGGAACGAACGACAACAGCGTGCCGACCTCTCCCTCGTGATCGATCGCCGTCTCGACGTCTTGCCGCGACACGCCGTCGCGAAAGCCTAGGTACAAGCCCGCGTCCGGCTCTGCGTCGATGATGTACCAGGCCTCCGGCTTGCCGCTTTCGTCGGGAGCGAGCTGCGGGTCCGCGTCGGTGGGATGAATCTGGACCGAAAGATCGTCCGCGGCGTCGACCAGCTTCACGAGTAGCGCGGTCGATCCCAGTGCCGCTTCCGCGCCGAGGAGCGCGGGGTCCGCGCGCAGGACTTCGTCCAAAGTTGGCCCGTCGACGATCCGGCTAGGAAAATCGGGCTCTACCGAGAGCTCCCAGGCTTCGCCCACCACGCCACGGACCTCCAAGCCCGCGCCGAGCTTCAGGCCCTCCGCGATTCGGCGGCCTCCCCAGGGGGTTCGCTCCGGCGGGGTGAAGTTGTCTGGCTGTAGGAGGAGCGGCCGTCGCCAGTTTTTTGGTCCTACTTTATCCCACATGTAAGGTGTCTCTGAATCCTATGGTAGCGCCCGAGGAGGTTTTTGATGGGCTATTTGGGCAAAGAACGCCGAATTCATCGCATATTTGTAACTCGTAATAGTGAGTATCACGTGCGCCGGAACGTGTGCGTGGGCGTCCGCGATCGCCGGAGCGGGGATTGGCTCAGCGGCCATCTCGCGCTCCGCAGCACGGTCTCGGGCGGCCTCAAGTTCCACGACAACGGTGCCATCAGCGCCTCGGAGGGGCTCCCCACGGTTGGCGAGTCGCTCTTCTTCATTGCGGCCGGCCGGGACCTGATCACCAGTCCGGTGCTGAACGTCGAGCGGCCCGCGCGCGAGATCGTGCACGAGTACCCGATGTAAACACTCCGGCGACGGGGTGCTATATCCCGCATCGTGTCGTCGGAGATGAAGACCATTCGCGTGGTTGCCGCTCTAGTAGAGCGTGAGGGGCGGTATCTGATTACCCAGCGTCGCGAAACCGCGGTACTGCCCTTGCTCTGGGACTTCCCGGGCGGGCGTGTCGAAGAAGGCGAGAGCGATGAAGCAGCGTTGGCGCGCGAAGTCGGCGAACGCCTCGGCGCTAACATCGAGGTGGGGCAGCTCATTTCGTTCGTGAACCATCCGTACGAAAAGTACGCCGTCGATTTGTATCTCTACGAGTGCACGCTGCTCAGCGATCAGCTGCATTGTCACGCGGTCAAGAGTTACTCCTGGGTGAGCTCGAAGGAGATGGAATCGTACCCCTTTACACCCGTCGACGAAGTATCAATGGGCAAGCTTCTTGGCGAAGGCTAACCAGCCCGCCAGAAACTAGTGTGCAAGAAAAAAGATCCGCACACTAGACGTCGTAGAAGATCGGCGGGCGCTTGCGGATGAACCGCAGCACCAAGTCTCTGGCCTGTTCCGACAGCCCTTCGAACTGAATGCCCATGCCTGGCTCAGATTCCGACATGAAATCCATCGGGTCGCGTACGAAGCGAACGTAGCCATCGCATTCGAACTCGAAACCGCCGGGCAAAGTGACCAGCATGCGAACCGAGGTGTCTTTCGGGAACGCTTCGTACGTTGCTAGAAACACGCCACCGTGGGCGATTTCGCCGGTGAAGCCAACGTAGAAATTGGATTGTGTCGTTGCGCCCAGATTGGCCTCGATCGGTCGTCGAGCGCCGGCCGGAATCGGAGCAGGCGGCGGCAGTAGCGAAGTCGGGGTCGGCGCAGGGACGCTCGAAAGTGGTTTTCCGGAGCCCGGCCGATTCGCCG
>CAZHPJ010000302.1:0-4188 GCA_964534585.1 uncultured Sandaracinaceae bacterium
AAGGTTCCTGACGCGCTGGAGGTCCTCAAACAGGAAGAAGCGAAAAAGCTCATCGACCACGACAAGGTTCAGCGTGACGCGGTGCAACGCACGGAACAGGCCGGTATCGTGTTCTTGGACGAAATCGACAAGGTGACCTCCGACCGCAGCGTGGGCGGCCCCGACGTGTCGAGGGAAGGCGTGCAGCGCGACCTGCTTCCTATCGTCGAAGGCTCGACGGTGAGCACGAAGTATGGCTCCGTGAAGACTGACCACATTCTGTTCATTGCCGCCGGGGCGTTCCACGTGTCGAAGGTCTCGGACCTGATCCCCGAGCTTCAGGGCCGCTTCCCCATCCGAGTCGAGCTCGACTCGCTCGAGAAGGAAGATTTCATCAAGATTCTCACCGAGCCGAAGAACGCGCTCACCAAGCAGTATCAGGCGCTGATGGCGACTGAGGGCATCGAGGTCGTTTTCGAACCCGACGCGATCGAAGAGCTAGCCGGCTTCGCCGCGGAAGCGAACCGCCGCGCAGAGAATATAGGCGCCCGTCGTCTTTATACGATCATGGAGGCGCTGCTCGAAGAGCTCTCGTACGACGCGTCCGAGCGTGCGCAATCGAAGTTCCTCGTGAACGTCGACTATGTGAAAGCCACGCTGGACCCGATCCTCGCGGACCAAGACCTCGCGAAGTACATCCTCTGACAGGGCGTTCTCACGTCTCTTCGAGGCGATAGATCTTCTGGATCGTCCCGAGGATCTCCCCGAAGGGGATCTTTAGGTCACGCAAGAGCCCGTTGGCGATGTCGTACACCCATCCGTGCACGATCGGGTGACCGGTGCGGAGGTATTTTTTCTGGACGACTGCGGTCTTGATCACGTTGACGCACTGCTCCTGAATGTTCAGCTCGATGAGCCGCCGATAGCGCGCGTCCGTGTCTTCGATGGCGTCGAGCTCCTCTTGATACAGCCGGTAGACATCCCGTATCTCGCGTAGCCAACCGTTCAGCAGCCCGAGGTCAGCGGGTTGCATGGCGGCCGCGACTCCACCGCAACCGTAGTGTCCGCACACGACGATGTGCTGCACATCGAGTTGTGCGACGGCGTATTCGATGACCGACTGCGCGTTGATGTCGGTGCTGACGACCAGGTTGGCTATGTTCCGGTGAACGAACACGTCTCCGGGGTCGAGTCCCATGATCTCGTTGGCGGGGACCCGGCTGTCGGCGCATCCGATGAACAACAAATCTGGGTCCTGATGCGTGGCGAGCCGGCTGAAGAAGTCCGGGTCTCGGGCGGTGCTTCGTTCGACCCACTTGCGGTTGTTCTCGAAGATTTCGTCGTATCTGGTCATGGCTGCTCACCTGGCGTACGTTCTCCGCCCCAACTACTACCACACGAAAGGATCGAATGGGCACGGTTGGTGAAGAGCGACGTAGTGACGCGCGCGTGGTCGTTATCGGTGGCGCGAGCGGTGCCTGGGGGGATACCTCGTTTGCCGCGCCGCAGCTACTCGACTCGGGGCGATGCGACTACATTTTTTTCGAGGCGCTTGCGGAGATCACGATGGGAATTCTCACGCGAGCGCGCGAGAAGGACCGAGCGCTTGGCTACGCGACCGACGTGGTCGGGATGATCGGGCGTGACCTACCGCGCTTCGTCGCGCAACGGGTGCGTGTCGTGACGAACGCAGGCGGGGTGAATCCGAAAGCAGCGGCGGCAGCCCTTCGGTCCATGGCCGAGCAGGCGGGTGTATCGATACGCATCGCATGGATCGAGGGCGACAACTTGATGGATCGCTGCGACGAGCTCAGCGACCTCGTGCTCACAGAGATGAGCGACGGATCACCAGTCGCTGCCAACCCGCTGAGCTTCAACGCCTATCTCGGCGCTCGGCCGATCGCTGCTGCGCTCGAGGTTGGTGCGGATGTGGTGATCACCGGGCGGTGTGTGGACTCGGCGCTTGCGCTCGGTCCGCTCATTCACGAGTTTGGATGGGGTCCGGACGATCTCGACCGCCTTTCTCAAGGAAGCCTTGCGGGACATCTGCTCGAGTGCGGACCGCAGTCGACGGGTGGCTTGCTGACCGACTGGGAGGATGTCCCGTCGTGGGAAACACTCGGCTATCCCATCGCTGAGTGTCGCGCGGATGGCTCGTTCGTCCTGACGAAACCCAAAGGCACGGGAGGCCTCGTCGACGTGCGCACCGCTTCGGAACAGTTGATCTACGAGATCGGGGACCCCGCCGCGTATCTGTTGCCTGACGTGACCTGCGATTGGCGAGACGTCGAGCTGACTCCGGTCGGAACGGACCGCGTCGAGGTCAAAGGAGCCCGGGGACACGCTCCGCCATCGACGCTCAAGGCCTGTGCGCAGGTCGTGGACGGCTACAAGGTTACCGGTTTGGTGATGATCGGAGGCCGTGACGCCGTAAACAAGGCAACCCGTTTTGGTGACGCTTTCGTTCGGCGCGCGGAACGCGTGCTCGCTCGCGATGGTTTTTCAGATCTCCGCGATGTGGACATCGAGATCCTGGGCGCGGAGAGCACATACGGGCTGCACGCGCGCACTACGCACACACGCGAAGTCGTCGTGAAGGTCGCATTGCATCACGACTCGCGTCGCGCACTCGGGGCCATTGTCCGCGAGCTCGGCTCCTTTGGGATGGTGGTGTCGGGGCTCACTGCAGGTGGACGAGGCCTCCCCAAGCCGACACCGCTCGTTCGACTGCGAAGTTACCTCGTTCCGCGCGAGCGTTTTCACCCGGCGATCTACCTAGATGGCGACGTGGTTCCGTACGAGGAGCCTGCGCCGCCGCCGAGCTACCAACCGGTGTCCGAGGCAGAGCCCCCAGCGGTGCCTTTTCCAGTTTGCGATCCCATCGAGCTTCCACTCATCGCGATTGCGCACGCCCGGAGCGGAGACAAAGGTGCGGACTCGAACATTGGAGTCTGCGCACGTCACCCGGATTTTCTTCCGCTCCTTCGCGATCAACTTTCGACACAGGCCGTGGCCGAGTGGCTTGCTCACCGTATAGATGGCCCGGTCGAGCGGTACGACGTGCCTGGCATTCACGCTCTCAACTTCTTGCTCCGCGACGCACTCGGCGGAGGTGGCATCGCGTCACTTCGGTTCGACCCGCAGGGCAAAGCCTACGCTCAGCAGTTGCTCGACATGCCGGTGCAGGTCCCCGCGGTCTGGCTCACGCACCCGTCGATCGCTGACGTGCCCGAAGTCGCGGAAGCGCGGCGCGCGCGAGGACGAGATCCGGTGGATCCGTGCTATACGCCTTGCCGTGGATGACCTGATCCAAAAAGCCGCCACCCTTCAAGAGGCGCTCCCGTATATTCGGCGCTTCCATGGGGACATCTTCGTCATCAAGTACGGTGGCCATGCGATGGTGGACCCTGTGCTTCGGGATAGCTTTGCGCGGGACATCGTGCTGATGAAGTACGTGGGCCTTCATCCCGTCGTGGTGCATGGGGGAGGTCCGCAGATCGACGAGATGCTCGAGGCGCTCGGCGTGGTCTCGGAGAGGCTGGACGGGCTCCGCGTGACGGATGACCACACGATGGACGTCGTCGAGATGGTTTTGGGTGGCAAGATCAACCAGGAGATCGTGTCGCTCATAGCGGCCCATGGTGGTCGCGCGGTCGGCCTCACCGGCAAAGACGACGCCTTTCTGCGCGCGAAGAAGGTCGACAAGATGAAGACCAAAAGCGGGAAGTGGGTCGATCCCGGCCGCGTAGGGGCCGTTACGCAGGTCAACCCCGAGATCGTGCGCCGGCTCATCGACGACGGCTTCATTCCCGTGATTGCTCCCGTGGCGGGCGACGCCGACGGGGAGTCACTCAACGTCAACGCCGACACCGTTGCCGGCAAGGTGGCTGAAGCGCTGCCGGCGCGGAAGTTCGTGTTGCTCACCGACATCGAAGGAGTGCGCGGCAAGGACGGCGAGGTCGCCAGCTCGCTGAGCGCGTCGGAGATCGACGCCCTCAAGCTCGATGGCGTCATCCAGGGCGGGATGATCCCGAAGGTGGACTGCGCGTTGAGTGCGTTGGCTGGCGGTGTCCGCAAGGCGCACATCATCGACGGCCGGGTGCGTCACGCGATGCTGCTCGAGATCTTCACCGACGAAGGCATCGGCACAGAAATCACGCGCTGAGCCTGCCGCACCAGGGTCGACGGCTCTGGGCAATGGTGGTATGC
>CAZHPJ010000303.1:0-4122 GCA_964534585.1 uncultured Sandaracinaceae bacterium
CCCTCGCCACTGATGAAGGTCTCCGTGGCGCGTTCGATCGCGACGATGTCGTCGTAGCGGAAAGCCTCCCACAGCTCGTTCTTCTCATCGAAGTAAAGTGGCTCGTTCTCGAGGAAGTAGTCGTACATCTCGTACGGGTTGTCGTGGGTCGAGGGGGCGCAAAAATCGACCTTTTGACACTTCGCTGGGCACTTGTTTTCCACGTAATCCTCCGTATATCCGCCAGGCGAGATATAACTTTACTTCATGTAAACTAAACTTAGTTTAGAACAGGCTCTTTGCCGGTCAAGCCCAATGTTCGCTCAGTGCTCGTTTGCGTCGCCGGTGCTCAAGAACACTTCGTGGATCGTGAGCTCGTTCGGCCCGCGGAACATCTCTTTTGGAGGCCGGCTTCGATGCGCTTCGGCAAACGATGGGCTGGTAGTCCACGCTACGAAATCGTCGAACGACTCCCACCAGGTTTTTACCTCGTAGTACCCCGTGCTCGCGGGCCCCGGCGTCCATTCGCCGGTTTGGTGGTCCAGCTTCATCGGCCGCGGCCGGTGCACCTCGTTGCGAATGAAGCCCTTGGCTTCGTCGACGAGATGAACACGCTTGCGAAAACGGTCCTCGAAATCGATTTCAAAGCCCTCGGCGACGGGGATGCGATTGGTGACGACGATCATGGGGCTAGCATACCGCGCTTTCCGCCGAGCGCAGGTAGCGCTATGAAACGGGCATGTGGGAACGCTACGCGGGCATCTTCCTCGAGTCGTTTGGGGGCTACGGGCGCTATCTTCGGCACGAGATCACCGAACCGAGCTGGCATAGCTACTTCTATGGCCTGATCCTCGTCTCCCTCGCCGTCTACAGCCTCGAGCTCGCGTTTCCCTGGCGCAAGAACCAGCCCCGCATCCGCAAGGACTTCTGGCTCGACGCTTTCTACATGTTCTTCAACTTCTTCCTCTTTTCGCTCATTGGGTACAACTCGGTGTCCAACGTGGCCGTGGAGGCTTTCGCAGACCTCCGCCAATCACTCGGCATCGAAAGCCTGTTGGTGTTCGACGTCGCAGCGCTTCCCGTCGTCGCGCAGCTTGGGATCATGTTCGTCTCGCGGGACTTCGTTCAGTACTGGGTGCACCGGCTGCTCCACCGAATCCCGCGGCTGTGGGCGTTCCATAAAGTGCACCATTCGGTCACGCAGATGGGGTTCGCCGCGCATCTTCGCTACCACTGGATGGAAACGATCGTCTACCGCGTCATCGAGTACATCCCGCTCGCCATGATCGGCTTCGGCATTCAAGAGTTCTTCGTCGTCCACATGATCGCGTTGACGATCGGGCACATCAATCACGCGAATTTCCATCCTCCGATCGGGCCCCTGCGCTACATCTTCAACTCACCGCAAATGCACATCTGGCACCACGCCAAGGAGCTGGCGGCGCGCTACGGCGCGAACTACGGATTGAGCCTCAGCGTCTGGGACTGGATCTTCGGCACCGTTCATTGGCCACACTCCGGCAGGGACATCCCGCTCGGTTTCCCCCATGTCGACGAGTACCCGGACCACTTTCTGCTTCAGATGGTTGCGCCGTTCCGTGAGGAGACGGAATGAGCCGCTAGCGTGCGTTGTGCTAGAAATGCCCCGTGACCGAGTGGCAGCTAAAAAAGCACCCGACTTTTCGTGGTGTACCGGGGCCCGTCCTCATCGTCGTCATGGATGGCGTGGGTTGCGGTGCGTCGAATGAGGGCGACGCGGTTTGGCTTGCTCGGACGCCGACACTCGACCGCCTTGCCGGGATCTCACTGACCACGCGGCTTCGCGCGCACGGCACGGCTGTCGGACTCCCGAGCGACGACGACATGGGAAATAGCGAGGTCGGTCACAATGCGTTCGGGGCGGGGCGAGTGTTCGACCAGGGTGCCAAGCGCGTGCAGATGGCGATCGAGAGCGGCGAGATCTTCGAAGGCGAAGAATGGACGAAGCTCGTTCGCCGCGTGGGTGAGAGCGGAGAGCCAATGCACTTCATCGGTCTGCTTTCCGATGGCAACGTGCACAGCCACATCGAGCACCTCTTTGCGATGCTGCGTCGATGCGACCAAGACGGCGTGCAGCACGCGCGTGTACACATTCTGCTCGACGGGCGCGACGTGCCCGAGACGAGTGCTCTCGAGTACGTCGAAGCGCTCGAGAAGGTGTTGCACGATCTCAATGGGCAAGGCGGGCGTGACTACCGTATCGCCTCTGGTGGTGGCCGCATGTTCATGACGATGGACCGATACAACGCCGACTGGTCGATGGTCGAGCGCGGCTGGAAGCATCATGTGCTTGGTGAGGGCAGGGGGTTTTCGAGCGCGACCGAGGCAATTCAGACCTTGCGCGACGAGAATCCTGGAATGATCGACCAGGACCTACTGGGCTTCGTGATCGTCGACGGCGAGGGTAAGCCTGTCGGCCCGATTCGGGATGGCGCGGCCGTCGTGCTGTTCAATTTCCGTGGCGATCGCGCCATCGAGCTCACCCGCGCGTTCACCGAGCCGGAGCTGAGCGAGCTCGACCGGGGGCCCATCCCGGATGTCGAGTTCGTCGGCGTGATGGAGTACGACGGCGACCTAAAGCTGCCGCGTCACTACCTCGTGCAGCCGCCCCAGATCGACCGGACCATGGGCGAGTACCTCGCGCGCAATCAGGTCAGCCAGTTCGCTTGCAGCGAGACCCAGAAGTTTGGTCACGTGACGTACTTCTGGAACGGCAACCGGTCCGGAATGTTCGACGAGGTCTACGAAGAGTACGTCGAGGTTCCGAGTGATACGGTTCCGTTCGAGCAGCGACCCTGGATGAAGGCAGCGGAGATCACGGACGCGACGCTCGCAGCTCTGCAGCGCGGCGGCCTGCGGCACGGTCGAATCAACTACGCCAACGGCGACATGGTGGGTCACACCGGGAGCCTCGACGCGTCGGTCATGGCCGTGGAGGCGGTCGATCTATCGTTGGCGCGGATCATTCCCGTGATCGAGAAGCTAAACGGCGCGCTCATCGTCACCGCTGACCACGGCAACTGCGACGAGATGTTCGAGCTCGACAAGAAGTCGGGAGACTTCCAGCGCGATGCTGCGGGGCACTTGAAGAACAAGACGAGTCACACCCTCAACGCCGTCCCTTGCTACGTCTACGTGCCTGGCGACGACACGCTTCGCCTCGACGATCGCCTCCAGAATCCAGGCATCACCAACATCTCCGCCACGACCTTTCAGCTCCTCGGCTACGACCGTCCTGAGGGCTACGATCCGTCGATCATTAGGCGATAGAGCGGGGGTGGTGGCTACCGCGTCCTAGTCCATCAGCGGTAGCGCAGCCGTAGCTTGATTCCGAGGAAGTCGGCAATCTGCTGGGCGTACGACCGGGGAATCAAGTCGAGCCGGCCTTCGACCACGGCGCGGGCCCGTGCGTGAGGTTCGCCCTTGAGTGCGGGAAGCACGATTTGGCTCCAGGTGAACAGCGTCTTTCCGTCCGCGCCCTTGAGGGCGAGGGTAAGCACCGGCTCGAGGCGCTTCTGGTAGGCGACTGAGGCGGTGCACAGCGCGGCGAACGTCTTGACGAGGCCATCTTTGCCGACGTCGTTGGCCTCTTCGAACGAGCTCTTGAGCACGTCGAGCTGCCGCGCGACTCGTGCCGGTGCGATTCGGGCGATGGCAGGGAGCGCTTCGGCGGACGTTTGAACGACGCGCTTGTTTGACGATGAGATGCCCCTTGCGAACTTTGCTACCAGCGGCACCACGAGCTCGGGCCTCACCGCGATGATCTCACTGAGCACGCGCGCCGATTGCGTCGCAGCCGTTCTCGGGCCTTCCATCACGGTCTCGCCATGCTCCGCGATCTTCGATTGCGGACTTTCGTCTGCGAGGATTCGTTGAGCCGCGGCCACGGCGCCACCGCTAGTTGCCTTCTTGGTAGGCTTTCCCTCGGCGGCGTCCGCCTCTTCTCGCGTGCTCGTTTTCTTGGTCGTCATTCGGGTCCTTGAAGTGCTTCGACGATTTGCGGTAGGGAGACTTCGTAACGCCAGGAGGTGCCTCGGTGGCCGCCTTCGTACTCCTCGTAGTGAACGGGCAAACCACGCTTGTGGAGCGCATCTTTGAGCATGC
>CAZHPJ010000304.1:0-4117 GCA_964534585.1 uncultured Sandaracinaceae bacterium
GACCATCGGCGCGACGACTAGGATGAGGACGGCAGCGACAGCGAACACCCCCACTAAGAGGACCGCGATGCCAGCGGAGCGAGCAATCGGTTTGCCGCGGAGCAAGCGGCTCTCTTCGACGCGATCGACCAGCGGGTCGAGCATGTAGGCGATGAGGAACGCAAAGAACACTGGCGCCAAAACCCCGCGCAGCGTGTAGAACAGCCAACCGATCGCAACCGAGACGCCAAGCCCGAGGACCCAACGGGGAACCTTGTCACGCTCCGACATACGAGCCTTCTAGCACAGGCATCACGCCTGCCGCCTGAAGCAATCGAGTGCGATGCCTAGCCGGCGGCGCGACGGCTCGGTCGCTTCGATGAACCGCGTCGTCACCGGGTCGTGATACCCGCTCGCGAGCTTCAACTCGGGGTTCCCCTGCCGGTAGAACTCACCGATTCGGCGCATGCAGATCTCGCGCACATACTTTCCGACCATGGAGGCTAGCGCGACCGGGAGGTGCCGTGCGTCCGCGTCGACCTCGAAGCGAATCTCACCTACCCCGTCGACCGCGTATCTCCGCTGACCTCGACGGCCCACGAGAGACTCGACCCGATGCGGCTCGAAGCGAGAGAGGCGCGACGCGTAGTCGCGAATGCCGCCGATCATCCCACAGACGACGAGCAACGGTGAGCTGTGACGGCTCCGCACGGAGAAGATCAGATCTTCGAAGAGCTCGAGGTCGACGGCGAGCTTGTTCTTGCCAGCTGCGAGCTTTGCGTTGAGCATGCCGGCGCAGGCGACTCGGCTTTGCACATCGACGATGCGGAGACTGCTGCGGCCCACGAGCCTGTCGAGAAGCACTTCGCCATAGGATGCATCGCCACCAAACGCCGGCAGCGGGAGATCGACGGCCCAGCACTGCTCGGCGGTTGGATCATTGGGACAGCAGGCGCGAAGGCGCTGGCGGGAATCGGGCGAAACCTGGTCGAGAAGCCCGTCCGACGAGCCCGGGAGCCCTGCGCCGCCCCGTTTCAGCAGCGCGAGGGCCACCGACTCGATGAACCCCATACGGCCGAATCCCCCGGTCTCCTTGCTATCGGTCAGGCCTAGGGCGAGCCCTCGCTCGCTGAGGGCAGCCCGGGCGTAGCGCGGTGTGTCGAGGGCCACGGAGGTCGCCACCAGCGGCCCTAGCCGCGGCCCCAGACCGTTCTCGTCGACCCCCATCACGAGCATGTTCGCCATGTACCACGGCGGCCAGAGCCAGCACCACCTCCGGCCAGCTTGGCCAACGGGCCAAATCACGGTAATATTATGATGTTGTGGTAGCTCGGAGACATGCTGCCTCTGGGGACGAGGATCGGATGCAGAGGGAAACCCCCATCGCCAGCATGGTGCGGGAGGCGATCGAAACGGTCGCCACCCCAGAGGTGCGGGTGCAGATCCTCCATCGCGCGCTCCACATCGCGCGCGAGCACGAGATCCCCGAGGCAGGCGAGCCGCTCCACCGCTTCGTGGACAAACATCTGCGGACCGCGATGGCGTTCTACTTGGGCAACGAGGCCAGCGACGCGGTGATGCAGAACCTAGCGCCCATGCTGACGTTCGCAGAGAACGTCAGCTCGCAGCCTCCGCACAAGACGGTGCGCGCCGACGAAACGCGGAAGCTCGGTCGCGAGCGCCAACACTCGGGCATCGCACGCAAAGACCCGGTGGACCTAGCGGACACCGACACGTCGAAGTACCCGACCATGCAGCCAATGGGCTCCGCACTACCGATGGTCTTCGTCGCCACCCGCAATCGCGAACGATACGCCGGAATCGCCGAGCGAGTTGGTGACGCTGCCGCGGTTCAGCAGATTGAAGACGTCGTCTCGTTTCTCGACAACCTCAAGGCCACCGCGTCGTTGAGTCCGCTGGTGGTGATCGACTGCGTCGAAGCGTCCGTCCAGCCTTCGACGATTGCGACCTTGGCACATGAGCTTCCAAAGAGCTCGGCCGTATTGGTCTGGGGCGCGACGGAGCAGCACCGGGATTTGACCGACCTAGCGAACAGCGATCGAAGATGGCTGCGCTGCGGCGTCGAGGCCACGCCAAGCGATGTCGCGGCCCTCATTCACATGCTCCTCGGCAAGTAACCAACGGACCAGGCCCATATCGCTCGCCGCCGCGCTCGCGCTAGCGTCTTCTTTGCGCGCGGGATCGCTCAACCATGGCCAGTGCGGGGCTTGCTCCCGGCAACCCAAGCTTCGCTCAGTCGCCCCGCAGCCAACACGCAAGTGGAAGTGATCGTCGTGCGAATCCCCATGCGTCGGTTGATGAAGAACCCAGGTGGCTCTAACTACCGCTTGCGGCGAGCGTTCGTAACGCGCCGCGTGCCGTAGGAGACGGACCTTGAGCTCGTTCGAGCAGAATAGCCACTTCACGCGCGCTGCGTTGTCCATGATCAGGGTACGCACGAGATGCCAGTTGCGCGCTTCGTCGAAGCGGACGATGCGGTCGCGCAGGACCCCGAGGCCGAAACGATCGAATCGGAGCCAGCCATTGCCATAGACGGCTAGGCCGCCGGCGTCCCGCGCGAAGAACAGAAGATCGGCGTCGCGCCCGACGCGGTGAGTGCGATGCCGCGAATGCACGCCTCCGTGTGGGCTAGACAGGTCACCGACGCGAAGCGGAGGGCCTCCAGGGAAAGCTTTGGCTACTTCACGCGCCGCGCGCTCGATCGCTCCGACCAGCGTTGGGGTCCCGTATTGGGTGCCCTCTCCCGGACGCAGCCGCCGATAGCCGCTACCTCGATCTGCAAGGCGGACCGGGTCGTGTAGATATCCCCGGTCCGAAGTGCCGACAGAGATCGTCTGCCCCGCCGGAAGGGGCTCGGTCACACACGAACAGATCGCTGCGATTACGACTGCCGTGAAAAACCTAACCATTCCAAATGCATGATAGCGCACGGTTCGGCTTGACGTCGGAAACCCGACACGTAAGTTTCGGGGCTAATCGATGTCCGAGCAGAACGAAGGATTCATGGACCGCCTCAGCGCGCATCTCGACCGCGGCTGGGAGCTGGTCACGCAGGGTGACTTGAACGGCGCCATGGCGTCAGCCGAGCAGACCCTCGAGCTCGACGGCGATTCGCCCGACGCGCACAACCTAATCGGGTACATCCACGCCGCGAATGGGAACCTCGACATGGCTCTCGAGCACTATCGCCAAGCGGTCGATCTCGACGAGCACTACCTCGAGGCCATGCTCAACGCGGCCGAGCTCCTGATCCACCCGCTCGGAAGCTTCGCGGAGGCGATTCGCATCCTGGACCAGGCCCTCGAGACCTGCGAGACGGCCGACGACATCGCCGATGCCTCCGTGCTCAAGGTCGACGCGCTGCTCCAACAGGGCGACCGGGCCGCGGCCGGAGAGCTGCTGATAGGGTTACCCAAAGGACCATTCGAAAACGAACAGCTCGAGTTCCTGATCGGACGGGCCCACTTCGAGCTCGACCAGATCGACGCTGCCGCGACCTTCATCGAACGCGCGGCTTCGCGCTCTGACGCATCGCCAGACGTCTCGTACTACCTCGGCCTGTTGCGTGATCGCCAAGGGCGCACCGACGAAGCGCCGCTCGCCTTCCTCAAGACACGGCATCTCGACGGTCTTCTACCGCGGCCTCCGTGGTCGCCGTCGCATGCCCGGTTCGAGAAAATCGTGCAGGCCGCACTGCGCGAGCTGCCGGACGAGCTCGCGCAGCGGCTCGAAGGCAATCTGATCATGGTGAGCGATCTACCCGGCCTAGAGGTCGTGGCTGAGGGCGTCGACCCACGCACACCGCTCTTGCTCGACGAGATGGCGACCACCGCCGGCGGCGAAGAGCAGCGGCGCCTGTTCGTGTACCAGCGCAACATCGAGCGGCTGATTCGCCATCCGCTCGCGCTACAAGAAGACGTGCTCGAGATTCTGAATCGAGAGCTCGAAGCCCATTTCAACCGGCCAAAGAACGAGACGGCCGACACGAAATTCTCGCCCAAGCGTCAGGACTGAAGGTCGGAAGGCGCCCCGCCTAGGGCCAGCCACACCCGATTCATGTCCGGTCGAACGGGCGCCTCGAACTGCATGTGCTCGGCATCACGGCGCTCGCTATCAC
>CAZHPJ010000305.1:0-4095 GCA_964534585.1 uncultured Sandaracinaceae bacterium
GGCTCGGAAAGTGGCAGGAAGGCTGCCGCTGAACCCGGCGCCCGGCTGAGGGCGAAGCGGTCACCCTCGGGCTCCAACGCGACCGACACCGCCCCGCCGCGCTCTGGAATCAGCGCAAAGGAAGACACTCTCTCGACATCAAACGATGCCCAGGATCCATCGGTCCCGAGACTCAGAGTGCCCTCCGGCAGACCAAAGCCGTTTCCACCCACACCGAGACCGGCACCGGTTTCAATCAACTCGATCCGCGTGCCGTTCTCCGTTTGCATGGCTGCCTAGACTTGCGTTTGGTTCTTCAGCGCGGCCGCGACTTTTGGCAACTTCGCGAATGTGTCCTTGTCGGCTGCCTTTTCGAGGGCGTCCTCCGGCCTGACCTTGTCCTCGGCGACCAACTTCGCCAGCACCGCATCAATGCTCTGCATCCCATAGCTGCCGCCACTTTGAATGAGGCTTTGTAGCATCGAGATCTTGGATTCGCGGATGGCAGCCGCAACCCCGGAGGTTCCGATGAGAATCTCCTGTGCAGCGATTCGCCCACTGCCGTCGGCTCTTCGTAAGAGCTGCTGAGCCACGATCCCCACGAGTGAGTCCGCGAGCATGCCGCGGATCTGCGGTTGCTGGCTCGCCGGGAACGCATTGACGAATCGATTGATGGTCGCAGGCGCCGAGTTGGTGTGAACCGTAGCGAAAATCAGGATGCCGAAGCTCGCGAGTTGGAGCGCCATCTTCATCGTCTCTCGGCCACGAAGCTCGCCGACGAGGATCACATCGGCATTCTCGCGGCCCGCGCTGCGAATCGCATCCGCGAAGCTCGGCGTGTGCTCACCGACTTCCCGATGCGTGATCTGGCACTTTTTCGGCGTGTGAACGAATTCGACCGGGTCCTCGATGGTGAGGATGTGCCCTTCGCGGTTTCTGTTGATGTGATCGAGCATGGCCGCGAGCGTCGTGCTCTTGCCGCTACCGGTCGGCCCCGTGACCAGCACCAGACCTGCGCGCTTTTCCGCGAGGTCGATCGCCGCCTGTGGAAGCCCGAGCTGCGAGGCCGTCAGAATCTCGCTCGGAATGGTTCGAAAGACAGCGCCTGGTCCGGTCGTCTTGTAGAGGTAGTTGGCCCGGAAGCGGGCCTTGTCTTCGTAGCCGTATGCGAAATCGAGATCGCGATGCGCGTGGAAGTAGACGCGCTTGCTCTCGTTGATGAGCTCGTCCATGAGACGGACGATCGTAGGGTGGTCCAACGGCTGGTTGTCGATGGCAACGAGCTCACCGTTGGCGCGAATCATCGGGGGATAGCCGATCGATAGATGAAGGTCCGACCCTCCTCTTTCGAGCAAGACGTCGAAATAGCGATCGAGAGCTGCCATCGACTAACCACCCTTCTTCGAGAATAGGTTTCGCATGGCGCCCTTCATTCCAGGATCCGGGGCTCGAGGCACTGGCGCTTCGGCCTGTTGCGCGTGACCGATGACCCGAGGATCGTCTGCAAACATCTTGGCGGTTTCCATCGAGATTACCCCGGACGACAAGAGCTCGTTCAAGGAGTCTTCGATACGAATCATTCCGAACGCACGGCCACGCTGGAGCAAGCTCGGGAGTTGGTAGAGCTTGTCGTCGCGGATGAGCGTCCACAACGCCATCCCGCCGGTGAGAAGCTCGACCGCGACGACTCTGCCATCACGGTCCTCGCGGCGAACCAAGCGTTGGCTCACGACGAACTTGAGCACACCCGCCAACGTGGCTCGCACCTGCGATTGGTCGTCGGGAGGGAACATGTCGATCAAACGGTCGATCGTGCGTGCGCCCGATGGCGTGCTCATCGTAGCGAACACGAGGTGCCCCGTCTCGGCTGCCTCGAGAGCTTTCTCGACGGTTTCACGATCGCGAAGCTCGCCAATCGCAATGATGTCAGGATCCTCGCGCAGAGAACTCTTCAAGGCCGAATGGAAGCTCTTCGTATGCGCTCCGACCTCGCGCTGACTCACAATAGCTTTCTTGATTGGATGGATGACCTCGACCGGATCCTCGACGGTGATGATGTGCACGCTCCGCTCGCTGTTGAAAAGATCGACAAGCGCGGCCAGCGTCGTGGTTTTTCCGGCGCCGTTGGGCCCGGAAACCACCACCAATCCCTGATGATAGTTGAGCATCTGACGGAGCTCGTGTGGCAGCCCGAGTGACTCCAACGTGGGTGGCTCCGGACTGATGAGCCGGAAGCAACCCTTGATGCCGGTTCGCTGCTTGTTCACGTTGACGCGCAAACGGCCAGCTCCCTCCAGTTGGCAGGCGAAATCCGCGTAGCCGAGCTCCTCCAACTGCTTGGCGCTACGCTCGTTGAGGAGGGGCATGATGAGCGCACGCGCCTGTTCGTCCGAAAGGCTCCGACCCTGCGACGTCATGCGCCCGCTACATCGAAAACGCGCCGGCTCGCCCGACATGATGTGAACGTCGCTGGCGGATTGGGCCCGCGCCGCCTCGAGGAGTGCCCGCAATGCGCTTGGCGCCCTCACTGGGGCGTCGGCCCGCACGAAATCGGCAAGCGGAGAAGCTTCAGGAGAAGGCCCGTGCGAAACCTCGGGCTGCGGTGGATGAGCCACCGGCGGTCGAACGGCGGCGGGGGCCTTCACGGGCACCGACGCCTCTGTCGGAGCAACGGCGCCGGTTGGGGTCTTGGGCGGATCGGTGTGCTGCGCCGGGAGCCACACCCGCAGCATCAGCATCTCACCAGAGCGAGCCATCGTCGCGATGTAGTTGATCCCGTTGATCTGCGCTGGTGTCGGCGCTGACGCGCCGTCCTCCTTGGGTACCAACTGCTGCAAGGGCGTATGGCCGACCAACTTGAGAATGTGCTGCGCGCTCAAAGGCTCGCTCGTCACCGGCCTGAGCCTGCCCCTTTGTTTGACGACAGCCGCCGCGCCGCTTTGAAAAACAATTTCGGTGACATCACCCCGGTCGAGGTACTCAAGGAACTTTTCGAGCTGACCCACAAATCCGATAATATCGATAAAATCTGCTGTGAATCAAATTACATTCCCAGCTACATTCAACCTGGGTTGATTGGTGGACTGGCGTTCCAGTGAAGGTAGAAATTCACTAGATCTGTTCGTTTGACAGGCCTGGGGACTGGTTGCTAGCGTTTTCTTGTTACCAGGGACGACCTAAGCCTTGTCCGCAGTCAGCGGAAAAGTGTAATATAAGTATCATCATGCCCGAGGAAAACGAGTCTTCTGTTCTCTTCAATCTTCGCAAGCTCATGAGCATCGAAGAGGACCGTGTCCGTGAGGAGGAAGAGGAGCGCCTTGAACGTGAGGCGGCCGAGCGTGAACGCATCGCAGCCGAAGCGCACGACAGACAAGAAGAGGAAGCGACCCGGTTACGCGCTGAAGACGGAGCGCGGCAGGTCGAAGAACAGCGAAGCCGCGAAGAGGAAGAGCGGATCGTACGCGAGCGTGATGAAGCGCAGTTACGCGTCCGCCTCGAACAGGAAACGCGCGAGAAGGCCGAGGCCCAGGAGCGCATGCTCGATCACGAGCGTGAGCTCGCAACGATCAGCGCGCGGCAACGCAAGGGGGTTCACCCGGGCTTGTTGGCAGCGGCCGCTGTCCTGGTCCTCGGGGTGGGCACTGGGGCTTACTTCGGATTTTACAAGCCTGCGGTCGAGAGCCGCGAGGCGGCGGCGTTGGCTGCGAAGATGGAAGCCGAGGAGGCCGCCCGGGAAGCCGAGCAAGCTCGCGCGGCCGCCAAGGTCGAAGAACAGAAACGCATCAAGGCCGAAGCGGAGCAAGCACGTCTTGCAGAGAAGGCCAAGCGCGAGGCGCAAGCTGCTGCGGCTGCACGACGGGCAGCGGCGGCCCCAAGCGCCCCGGCCAAACGGCGTGGAGGCTCCAAGCCACGCAAGGCCAACACGGACGATCCGCTCGCTGGGCTGGACAGCCTCTAGTCCGCACCGTAGCGTTGCTGGGGTGACTCATGCATGAAAACGACCCGGGGTCGCGCATCGCACTTGCGCTCGATGTTCCTGACCTCGACATGGCCAAAGAGCTGATCGACAAAACACGTGAGCACGTAGGGACCTTCAAGGTGGGTCTCGAGCTCTAC
>CAZHPJ010000306.1:0-4085 GCA_964534585.1 uncultured Sandaracinaceae bacterium
ATTCGACGGTTCGCCGAACGCATCGGCGTGTCGCGGCGGGACAGCGTCGTGGATGTAGGGCTTCTCGAGCACGCTCTTCGCGAAGACCTCAACGCCACCTCGGCACGCACCATGGGAGTCTTGCGCCCTTTGAAGTTGGTCATCGAGAACCTCGGCGAAGGTGAAGAGATCGAGCTCGACGCGCCTTTCAGCCCGGCCGACCCGAGTTTCGGATCGCGTAGGCTCTACCTCACGCGGGAAGTGTTCATCGAGCGCGACGACTTCATGGAAGAGCCGATGAAGAAGTGGTTCCGCTTGGCCCCGGGTAGGGAAGTGCGATTGCGTTACGGCGCGCTGGTTACCTGCAATGAAGTCACCAAAGACGATGCCGGCGAGCTCGTCGAGCTTCGTTGTAGCTGGGATCCAGAATCGAGAGGCGGCAACGCCCCCGACGGCCGCAAGGTGCGCGGGACGATCCACTGGGTCAGCGCGAAGCACGCTGTCGATGCGGAGGTGCGTCTCTACGACCGCCTCTTCAACGACGAGAACCCGCTCGACGAAGTGCATGAGGGAGACTTCACCGCTCGCATCAATCCCACGTCGCTCGAAGTGCTGCAGGGCGCGAAGCTCGAACCCAGCCTCGCCGCACGCGCCCCCGGCGAACGCGTCCAGTTCGAGCGCCTCGGCTATTTCGTCGTCGATCCCGACAGCACTCGGGACCGCCCCGTCTACAACCGCACCATTCAGCTCAAGGACTCCTGGGCCAAGCTAGCCAAGAAGAGCTAGCCCATCTTTAAGTCGTTTCGGGGATCGGCACGGGGTGCCGCGACCAGTAGGTTGCGATCGTGAGGCCCGAGATCAAATGCCACACGCCCCACCCGGCCGCGATGATCGCCATTCCGCCTAGGCCGTCGAAGAAGCCGAAAATCAGGACTAGGGCCAGTGCCGAGTTCTGGATGCCTACCTCGATTGAAATTGCGCGGGCGTCGTAGCGCTGGCAGCCGAGGCCTCGTCCAGTCCAATAGCCAAGGGCCAGCCCCAAGGCGTTGTGGAGCACGATGGCGAAGGCGACATAGCCCACGTTCTGTAAGAAGTGTTGCCAGTTCCCCAGCAACGCGCCGACCACGAAGAGACCGAAGGCCGAGAGGGAAAAGATCTTCATCGGACGACGGAGGCGGGCCGCAAGCTCCGGCTTCTTGGCCGTCACCCACATGCCCGCCCCGAGAGGAACTCCCAAGATGATCAGGATCGTCTTGAACAGGGCGAATGGATCGAGGTTCACTTCCTTCAGAATCGCTGCGGTTTCTGGATTGAGACCGCCCCAAAAGGCCAGGTTAGCGGGCGTCATGACGATCGCGAGGGCCGTCGAGATCGCGGTCATGCTGACGCTCAGCGCCGAGTTGGCTCTAGCGTGGTGAGCGAGGAAATTCGAGAAGTTCCCGCCGGGGCAGGCCGCGACCATCATCATGCCCAGCGCGATCGAAGGCAACGGCTTGATGATCAGCACCAGCACGAACGTCATGGCGGGCAGGAGGAGAAACTGGGCGCCCAGGCCAATGAGTGGGCCCCGCGGATCGCGTACCACCCGCTTGAAGTCCTCGACGCGGATGTCGAGTGCAACGCCAAACATGATCAAGCCGATAAGGGCGTTCAGAACCGCCAGCGTTGCTGGGTTGAAATTTAGTCGCACCTGGTCGATGGCGTCCATGAGGGGCGTCCCTCAGTACCACATCCAAGCCCGCACCTGCACGCGAACCTCTGGTATGCTCGCGCCAGCAATGCGCATCTTCATCACGCTCGTGGCGCTTGCCATCATTGGTGGCGTTGCGTCCGTGACGTGGCTCATGACGCGCGGGCCTACCCAGGCGCAGTCGGTGCGGATCGCTGCGGTGCTGCAAAGCACGGCACCCGCTGATGAGCCTGCCGCATATGCGCATTGCGCGTCGTGTCACCTGCATGATGGGAGCGGCAGGCCCGACGGGTCGATACCGCGGCTTGCGGGACAGAGGCGCTCGGTGTTGGAGAACAAGCTCTATCGTTTGCGCGCAGGAATGATGCGCCTACCCGTGATGGACGCTTTCGCGCGCACCTTGGCCCCCAAAGAGATAGCCGAGATCGCTGGATATCTGTCAGGGCTGCCTGCGCTTACGGCTGCGCCGAGCGAGGGCACTGAAGAGGAGCGCGCCCGGGGCGCATCCCTTTACGCCGAGCATTGTGCCCCTTGTCACGGCGCGAACGGAGAGGGGAACGATGGGCTGTTCGCTTCCCGGCTGTGCGGTCAGTATGCTGGTTACCTCGACCGCCGCCTCGAGCAGGTTGCGGCGCGGACGCGTGGCGACGCAGATGCGATCATGCAAGACGTGGTCGATGCGGTGCCCGTCGATGATCTTCGCGTTATCGTGGCCTGGTTGGCTGGCGGAAAAGGATGCACATCGCCATGAGCGACCGATTCAGTCGCAGGCGATTCGTACGCTTGAGTGGAGGCGCGGCGGTGGCAGCGTCGTGCGGGGCGCCCGGTCTGGTTCGCGCTGCCGTCGTCGACGACGCGGGTCCCGTCACGCGGCATGTGAACGTGATCATCATCGGTGCCGGGCTCTCGGGTCTGATGGCGGGGCGCGAGCTCCAACGGCGCGGGTTGGATTCGTTCGTCGTGCTCGAAGCGAGCGATCGCGTGGGCGGACGTACGCTCAACATGCCGATTGGAGGAGGGCACATCGTGGAGGTCGGTGGAGAGTGGATCGGCCCCGGTCAAGACAGCATTGCGGCCTTGATCGGCGAGCTCGGCATTGGCGTTTTCGATTCCTACTATGACGGCGATACCACCTACGACATCGAAGGCGCGATCTCTCGCGGCCTCTTGCCAGACATGAGTCTCACGGAAGCAGCCGACTTCACAAAAGTTGCCTGGCAGCTCGACCGTTTGTGCAAGAAGATGCCAGTTGGTGAGCCATGGCGTATGGACGGCGCCGCCGGCCTCGATCGGACGACGTTTGGTGACTGGCTTCGCGAACACGCGTCGACCAGCTTCACGCCGTCGGTTTTCCGATTGATCACCCGCGCCATCATGGCGGGCTATCCGGAGCGCATCTCGCTCCTTTGGGTTTTGCATTATTTGCGCGCGGCCGGTGGTCTGTTGCCGGTGATCCTGAACGACGGTGGTGCTCAGGACCAACGCATCGTGGGCGGTTCTCAGGTGATCTCGGAGCGACTGGCAACCGATCTGGGAGATCGCGTCCTTCTCAGCCGGCCTGCGCTTCGCATCGAAGACCACGCTCCCGATCGCATGCGCGTTGCAACTCCGCTCGAGACATTCACCGCCGACCGGGTCATCGTCGCGATGGCGCCCGCCGACACCATGCGCATCGAGTTTGCACCGGCGCTGCCGAAGCCGCGCATGGACCTGGCGTCCGGCTGGGCGCGCTTGCCACGCTTGCCGCTGGTGAAGGCTGCCGTCTTGTACAAGACCCCATTCTGGCGTGCGGATGGTCTCAACGGCGCCATGCAAAGCGATCGCAGCCCGATCCAACTCGTCTTCGACAACTCGCCTGAAGACGCATCGATGGGCGTCCTAAGCTGTTTCTTCTCGATCGTGGAGTGCCCACATCTCGCTAACCGCGGGGTTCGTGAGGACGGCTTGAAGGAAGAGCTCGTGCGTTACTTCGGGCCCAAAGCCCTCGACGCGACCGGATACGTCGAAAAGGATTGGGCAACTGACCCTTGGAGCACAGGCTGCATCATCCCTCTAACGCCCGGCGTGCTAAGCGCTGGTGGCGAGCATCTGCGAAAACCTAGCGGTCGTATCTTTTGGGCAGGCACCGAGAGCGCCAAGCGCTGGTGCCGCTACATGGACGGCGCCATCTCCGCGGGCGCCCGTGCGGCAACCGAGGTCCACGCTTCGCTGAAGGCCTAGGCAGGTTCGATGGCGCTCAGGACCCAGCGGCGGGATTCGACGGGGTCGATGACCGCATCGATCTCGAAGTGCGCCGCCATGTTGATCGCCTTTCCACGCTCGTAGAGTTTCTCGACCATTTGCTGGAACATTTTCTCGCGTTCCTCCGGGTCAGCCACCGACTCGAGCTCTTTGCGAAAGCCGAGCCTGACCGCGC
>CAZHPJ010000307.1:0-4084 GCA_964534585.1 uncultured Sandaracinaceae bacterium
CCCCAGAGCCGCACCGACGCTGGTCGCGTCAGCTGAAGGTCGTGCGCCCGGAGATTGAGGATTTCCTGCACCCGAGCACCCGTCTGGTAGGTCAAGCTGATCAACGCATAGTCGCGTCTGCCCACGGAGGAGCCGCGGTCGATGCTCTGCAGCAGGTCCTCGAGTTCATCGCGTTCGAGGTAGGTCACCGCGGGTTTTGCGGCCCGCTTGAACGGGATCGCCACCACGCGTTGACACAACGCGAAGGCTTGCGGGTCACGACCGGCTACATGCCGAAAAAAAGTGTGAAGCGCAGCCAGGCGGTTGTTCCTCGTCGCAACCGAGTTTCGGCGCTCGTGCTCGAGGTGATCCAGGAATCGGAGAACGACGTCCACATGGAGGTCGTCGATACGCAGCTCCACGACGGCCTTGCCCCAATCCTTTGCGGCAAAACAAAGGAAGAGCTTGAGCGTATCTCGATAGCTGAGCAGGGTATTGGGGCTGACGTTCCGCTGACGGATCAGGTAGTCGTCAAAGAAAGTTTCGAGGTGACGGGCGAGGCGATCATCTGGCGGCATCGTGAGTTTCCGGCAAGCGTGCATGAAAAGGACAGGTGTAAAGGGCTAAATTTGTCTTCCGAAATCGGAAAGGCAAAGGAGGTCGTCAGTGAAAGAAAAAGAGGTGGAAAAGGCGCTGCCCACGGGTCTGAAGCGAGGAGTTGATCGATTCGAGAACTGGCGTGCGACACGGCAGAAGCGAAGAATCCCGGAAGCACTGTGGAAGGTAGCGGAGGGACTGGCGTCTGAGTTTGGAATCCATCAGACGTCACGGGCCTTGAGGCTGAACGCCAAAGAGCTGAAGAGACGCTGGACGTCGTCGACGGAAGCGAAGGCAAAGCTGGCGAATGCGGGGACGGAAGCGAGTTCGTTTGTACCGCTGATAGCAGATGGTCTCGTTGGCGGCGAAGGAGCGGCGGAGTACAAAGGTGTAGACGGCAGCTGGCTTCGGGTTGAATGGAAGGGAGCGAGTCCGGATCTCGCGGGGTTGAGCGAGAGCTTTTTCTTCGGTGGGCGGTCGTGATCCAGGTAACGCCGCAGATGCGTGTCTTGTTGGCGGTGGGTGCTGCAGATTTCCGCCGCGGGATCGACGGGTTGGCGCGGATGTGTCGCGAGGAGCTCTCCCGGGATCCATTTAGCGGGACGGTGTTCGTGTTCTGCAATCGACGACGGACATCGGTGAAACTGCTCGTCTACGATGGGCAAGGATTTTGGTTAGCCCAAAAGCGTCTGTCGAAGGGACGTTTTCGCTACTGGCCCGAGAGCGGAAAGCATAAGAGCCTGGAAGCGCACGAGCTCGGGGTTCTGTTGTCGGGAGGAGATCCCGCGGCAGCGAAAGGAGCGCCTCAGTGGCGGCGGGTTGCGGTGCCGGCGTGAGGTGAAACGAATCGGGATAAAAAGGGTTGCGTTCTATGGAATGGTTCGCTAAGCTTTTGTCTGATGAGCGAGGTTCGGTATCGCGGCCGGGAAGTGAGCGAAGCGGATATCGAGTTCATCCGCGAGCTCATCGCCGCGCATCCGAAGGCGAGCCGTCGCGCGCTGTCGTTGAAGCTGTGCTGTGCGTGGCAATGGGTGCAGCCAAACGGCGCACCGTGCGACGCGATTGCTCGAGGACTTCTGCTGAGCCTTCACCGCTCGTCTCGCATCGAGCTTCCCGAGCCGCGGTACCGGTTCTCGACGCCGTATCACCGCAACAAGCCGAGTGTGGTGGAGCTCGACTCGACACCGCTGCGGACGCGTCTGTCCGCGCTTCAGCCTCTGGAGTTTCGCCAGGTGCGTCGCACGGAACACGAGTGTGTGTTCAACGGGCTCATCGAGACCCATCACTACCTGGGCTACAAACAGCCGGTGGGAGCGCACCTGAAGTACCTGGTTTTGAGCCAAGAGCGGCCGGTGGCGTGCGTGTCGTTCTCATCTGCACCACGCCACTTGGAGGCTCGGGACCGTTTCATCGGTTGGTCGGCAGAGGCGCGTCGGCGCAACATCCGCTTCATCGCTTATAACCCGCGGTTTTTGATCCTTCCCTGGGTATTCGTGCCGCATCTGGCGTCGCACATTCTTGGTCGGATGGCACGTGTGCTCCCGCGACATTGGGAGCAAAGCTACGGCTATCCAGTGCACTTCGTGGAGACCTTCGTGGAGCCGGCTCGTTTTCGCGGGACCTGCTACCTTGCGGCGAACTGGAAGGTTCTGGGTATGACGAAGGGGCTAGGCAAGGACAGCCGGTCCAAACGTCCGAACCGTTCGCTCAAGCAAGTTCTAGGCTATCCGCTCACGAAGCGGTTTCGGGAGAAGCTGTCGAGCTATTAGAATGCCTCCGCCAAGGGTCGAGTTAACGATGCAAGATCTAGATACCCTGCTCAATCGTGCGAAGGCCGCCCTAGCGGAAGAGGATTACGAGAAGCTGGAGCTTTTGCGCAACGCCTATTTGACGTTGACGGGTCTCATCGAAGAGGACCAGATGACGATTCGGAAACTCAGAGAGATGCTGTACGGCCGAAGCACAGAAAAGACGAGCAAGGTTATCGGCGGAGAGGAAAAAGAGGCGCCGAGCAGAAGAGACGAGCCAAAGAAGAAAACCAAGAAGCGCAAGCCGAAGGGCCACGGGCGCAACGGTGCGAGTGCCTACCCAGCCGCGGGGCGGATCGAGGTCGGTCACGAGCAGCTGAAGCATAAACAGCGGTGCCCGGCATGCGAGAAGGGCAAGCTCTATCGGAAGAAGCCGAAGGTTCTAGTGCGCATCACCGGTGAGCCTCCGCTACGAGCGACGCTGTATCAGCTCGAGCGATTCCGGTGCAACCTCTGCAGTGAGATCTTCACGGCAACTCCTCCTGACGGGGTGGGCGAAGAGAAGTACGACGCCACCTCGGCGGCGATGCTCGGACTACTGCGCTACGGGAGCGGGCTTCCCTTCAACCGCCTCGAAGGCCTGCAGGGGTCTATGGGCATTCCCCTGCCGGCCTCGACTCAGTGGGATGTGGTTCGAGACGCCGCCTTTTCGCTCGAACCCGTCTTCGAGGAGCTGATCCGGCACGGAGCCGATGGCGACGTGCTCCACAACGACGACACCAGCATGAAGGTCCTCTCGCTCAGCAACGTACCACCCGAGCCCGAGGATGGCGTGGGGGTCGAGCGCACTGGCATCTTTACCTCAGGTATCGTCTCTACGGGGAAGGGACGGAGAGTCGCGCTCTTTTTCACCGGGCGCAAGCACGCGGGCGAAAACCTCAACGACGTTTTGAAGCGACGGGCGTCGGAGTTACCCGCACCGATCCAGATGTGTGATGCCCTATCACGCAACGTCCCCAAGGAGTTCGAGATCATCCTCGCGAACTGTCTTGCACACGGCCGCCGCTACTTCGTCAAAGTCGTGGACAACTTCCCCGAAGAGTGCCGCCACGTTCTCGAGGCGCTCGCCGAGGTCTATCGAATCGATGCCCTCGCTCGTGAACAACAGCTTTCACCCGACAAAAGATTGCGCCTGCACCAGACCGAGAGCCAGCCAATTCTCGACGAGCTCCAAAACTGGTTCAAGGCGCAGCTCGACGAAAAAAAGGTGGAACCCAACTCGGGTCTCGGTCAGGCTATCCGCTACATGCTTAATCATTGGGACGAGCTCACGCTGTTTCTGCGGGTGCCTGGAGCTCCCATCGACAACAACATTTGTGAACGCGCCTTGAAGAAGGCGATCCTGCACCGTAAGAACTCTCTGTTCTTCAAAACCAAAAACGGCGCCCGCGTCGGTGACATTTTCCTAAGCCTCATCCACACCGCCGAGCTCAATGAAGCCGACCCCTTCGACTATCTCACCGAGCTGCTGCGACACCGCGACGAGTCCCACGAGAGTCCCGCACTCTGGCTCCCTTGGAGCTACCGCGATACCCTCAACCAACACTCCCGCGATCAATTCGAGGCGCAAGGCAGCACATAGGCACGCCTGCCGGAAACTCACGAAGCACCAACACTCTATGACTCGCGGGTTGAGGCGAAGCGTTTGGAATGCCACTTACTTTAGACGGAACTTCCAGAGAAGAACAAGCGTAAGTGTT
>CAZHPJ010000308.1:0-4070 GCA_964534585.1 uncultured Sandaracinaceae bacterium
GCACAGCCTGCGGTTTCAAGCATTGGCCTGCGAGGCCAGCCGTACCGAGCGAGGTCTCGGATTCACAAAGGGGGCCGAGGCCCACGGCAAGGTCGCTCTCGACCCGTGTATGGAGCAACCCGTGACCGAGGTCGGCGCCGCCACGGTATGGATGGGGCGTGGCGCGGCGGAGCAGGAACCGACGGGAGGCGCCGCACGGCCGGCCGTCGAACGGCTGCTCACTCAGGCACTCGCGCTCCTTCACGCCAAGCAAGAACACGTGCGCATAGCCGGGCCGAGCATCGACCGCGCGCTACGGTTGGCCCGCGAAGCCAAGTTGCATCAACTAGAGGCGCGGGCACTGATATTGCGCGCACGTCTCTCGTCGATGCAAGGACGACCCAACGAAACAGCTGAGCTCACCCGACGAGCCGAAGCTCTGATCGGGCCGAATCCGGTGCTCGATCGCATACGGGGCGACGCGTACGCCCGGGCGTGGCGATGGAAGAGAGCCGCCGGGGCGTACCAGCGGGTCGCCGAAGCCTCGCCCCTCGACTGGCGCGCGTGGCGAGACCTAGCGCGGGCGTATGGAAGTCTCTCCGACGACCAAAACGCCCTCTCCGCTGCGGACGCAGGCCTCCGTCTCGCCCCGCGCGACGAAAGCTTGCTGAGAAGCCGGGCTCTGGCACTCGAGAGCCTCGGCCGGCCCGATGCGGCGCGCGCCAAGGACCGATGGCTCGCCCACCGGGCCCCAGACGCCCAGCCGCAACTCCTCGCGGCTTGTGAGAAAGCACACCTGAGGTGCCGCCGAGACAGGCAGCCGATACCGCACTACACCCTCTTACCTCCGCGAAAAGCGATTCACGCGAGCGTCGATCCCAGCTAGGATGATGGGAATGTCGAAGCAGTATCAAAAGAAGAGCTCCAGCACGAGGAAGCGAGACAAGAAGTCCCACACTCCCACCAGCACGGTGGGCGGCGGACACACTACCGGCGTCATGGGCAACATGATCCATGGCTTTCGTCGGGCCGTCGGTTCCGACGACGCGAAAGACAGCAACAGCAAAGGCGGCAACCTTCTTTGGGCCGCCGTTCTCGTCACGGCCGCCATCGCGATCATCGCTTGGAACTTCGCGCGCTAGTCGCGAATCGCCTGCCAACGCAACCAGTGGTCGGCAAGCACTAGCGCGACCATCGCTTCGCCCATCGGAATGAACCGCGGCAGCAAGCACGGGTCGTGACGGCCCGTCGTGCGGATCGTGGTCGCATCGCCGCTGGAAGTGACGGTGTCTTGGCTGCGTGGAAGACTGCTGGTTGGCTTTACCGCAGCTCGCAGAACGATCGGCATCCCGCTCGAGATCCCGCCCAGCATGCCGCCGTGGCGATTGGAGCGCGTGCGGATCCTGCCCCCGGCATCGGTCTCGAATGCATCGTTGTTTTCGCTGCCACGCGCTGTGGCGACCGCAAAGCCTGCACCATACTCGACACCCAACACGGCAGGCAGGCTGAACAATGCCTTGCCGAGGTCGGCTTTGAGCTTGTCGAACACCGGCTCGCCCAAGCCCGCCGGCACGTTGCGCGCGACGATCTCGGCGATGCCTCCGATCGAGTCCTGATTTTTTCGCATGTTCTCGATGAGCGTGACCATTCGCGCGGCCGCAGCCGGATCGGGACACCGGACGATGTTCGGCTCGCCATCGGGAAGCATCTCGACTTGTTCGAGGGTGACCGCAGGGGGAATCGTCGCCTCGATGTCCCCTACCTGCGTCACGTAGCCAAGCACCTCACCACCGAACGCGTGCGAAAGGAGCTTCTTCGCCACTGCGCCCGCTGCGACGCGCGCCACGGTCTCGCGGGCACTGCTTCGGCCACCCCCACGGTAGTCGCGTCGACCAAATTTCGCGTCGAACGTGTAGTCGGCGTGCCCCGGCCGGTACACGTCCTTGATACTGGAGTAGTCGCGCGAGCGCTGGTCTTGATTGCGAACGAGGATCGCGATCGGAGTGCCGGTCGTCTCGCCTTCGAACACGCCGGAGAGGATCTCGGGCTCATCGGGTTCTTTTCGCTGCGTGACGATCTTGCTCTGCCCGGGACGACGCCGCTCGAGGTCCGGGATGATGTCTGCTTCCGAAAGCGGAAGACCCGGAGGACAGCCGTCGATGATCACCACGTTGGCTGGGCCGTGGCTTTCACCCGCGGTAGTTACGCGGAAGACTTGGCCGAAGCTACTACCGGGCATGGGAGCTCACTTCTGAGAACCTGGGTGCCGGCCGATCGCGCGCCCGACGAAGAACGGCCCCATTTGCTGGATGTACTGCGATGTCTGCACCGTCCCTCGCATCGACTGCACGACGTGCGAGAGCGGGTGGAGCTCTGCGCCGATCAAGCCAATCACAAACTCGTTGTCATTGGCATCGAGGCCGTGGCAAGCGAGGCGCACATCGTGTGCGAGGTCCTGCTCGCCGTAGGCGCGCCCGATCGTGGCGTGCTCGCGCAGGATACCTCCCTTCTCTCTGCCTTCGAGTTGCTCGAACGCGCCGGTGCGGCGTAGGGGATACCACACCGCCCAGTTCCACTCAGTGTTCAGCACCGTCTGCCGCGGGCGGTCGAGGAGCCAGAACCCCAGGTCTTGCTCGTAGCCGCTACTGTATGTCCGGCCAACCATCGTGAGCTCGGGGCGGAGCGTCCAGTCGCGCAGGGACTCCGCGTCGAATAGTGGGCGCACCGAGTCGACGAAGAGCGCAGGATCCTCGCCGAAGGTCAGGAGAGCGACCCCGCGCGGATCGTTGGCATCCGCATAGACGACCGCTGAGATGTCGGTTTCTTTCAGCGCGGAGAGCAAGGCCTCCTGATTGGAGGCGACCGAAGCCCCGCTAGGAACCTGAAAAACCAGCAGCTGCATGAACAGCCGGCGATCCATGAGCTGCGGCTCCCCATCCTTGGGAGCGCCGCGCTCGCGGGTGTCGATCGTTGGTAACCCGGCCGGAGCGCCGCCCTGATGTCCTCGGGAATGACCCATGGGGGCACTCATAGCGCTTTTGCGCCACTTCTGCACAGTGTAGGCTCGCCCGGCTTCTCATGATGCGCGCGTTCAAGATCCTGGCGGCGATCCTCATTCTGGGACTCGTGGCCCTCGTCGCGGTGGGCTACTCGCTGAACGACCCTAGGCCCGAAGGCCAGCTCGGGCCCGAGGCCGACGCGCTAGCGCGCTCGATGCAAGCCGCAGTCAACAAGGACGCCTGGGACAGAACAGGCGCGGTTCGTTGGTTGTTCTTCGAGCGACACCAGTACGTCTGGGACCGCGAAAACGACCTGGTCGAGCTCCAATGGGGCGACTCACGCGCCCTCTTCCGCACCGCAGACCAAACCGGCCGCGTGTGGAGCAAGGGCACCGAGCAAACCGGCGCGGACGCCGAACAAGCTCTGCGAACAGCATACGCATACTGGATCAACGACTCGTTCTGGCTCAATCCCGTCGTGAAGTTCTTCGACCCGGGCGTCGAACGTTCGCTCGTGAAGTTGGACGACGGTCGCGACGCGCTCCTGATCACCTACACGTCCGGCGGCGTGACACCAGGCGATGCGTATCTATGGATCGCAGATCCTGATGGGATGCCAGCGAGCTGGCGCATGTGGGTCCAGATCATCCCGCTCGGCGGCATCGAAACGACCTGGGAAGGTTGGGTAGAGCTCAGCACCGGCGCGAAGGTGGCCACTCAACACGAGGGCTGGAAACGCCTGATGACGTTCATCAGCAATGTGGAAGGCGCCGAGAATCTGGAAGCGCTCGGTGTCGAGCCTGGGTTGTTTGATGCCTTGTTTCAGGATTGAGCGCGCCGGGTGACGCCAACGACACCGGCGACGACGAGGAGTGCGCCTACGATGCTGAGCGCGTTGGGGTACTCACCAAAGAGAAGGACGCCCCAGGTGTACGCGAGGACAATTTGGAGATAGGTGACCGAGGACGCGCGGCCCGCGGTTTCGAGCTTGAAGCCTTTGGTAATCTGGATCTGGCCGAGTTGGGCGGCGACTCCGATGCCGAGCAAGAGGAGCCACTCGAAGCCTTGCGGAAGGACGAGGCCCTCGAGGGC
>CAZHPJ010000309.1:0-4053 GCA_964534585.1 uncultured Sandaracinaceae bacterium
GTATGAGGGGCCACCGACCGAGGCAAGCCTGAAGCCTTTACGCGTGGAGTCGCAGAAACTATACGCCTACCTATGACGAAATTTGCTCTTGGGTTGTCCCTGCTTATGAGCGCGGGCTTGGCGATGGTCGGTTGCGGAGACAGTGGCGGCGGGGGCGGCAACAGCTGCAACAGCGGCGAGGTGCCATGCGATGGCGTGTGCATTTCCGCGATCGAGCTGACGCTCGGAGGCCCGCAGGGCATTCAGGAGAGCGTGTTCAATGGCAGCTGCGCGTTCAACAACTGTCACGGTGCGACGGGCTCGCAACAAGCGGGGCTGGAGCTCAGCTCGGTCGACGTGTCCGCTGCGAGCTTGATCGACACCGACGCCACGCAGATTCAGGGCAAGCGCGTCACGCCTAGCGATAGCAATGCGTCGTACATCATGAACAAGCTCCTCGGGGAGAACATGGCGCCCGATACACTGATGATGCCGATCACGGGGACGCTTTGCGACGAGAAACGCAATGCCGTCCGCGATTGGATCGACGCCGGCGCACCGGTCAACTGACGCGGCAGCAGGGATCAGATAAGCACAATCCCAGCCTTTCGGCCGGGGATGCGCGCGAGCCAAACGGCGTTATGATCAGCGCATGTCAGCTATCGATGCTCTGGGCGCTGCTCGCTACGTGAACCTCGAAACGTTTCGCAAGAGCGGCAAGGGGGTCCAGACTCCGGTTTGGGCGGCTCGCGACGGGGACGACATCGTGATCTTCACCGAGGGAGACTCGTACAAGGTCAAGCGATTGCGCCGCGACCCGAAGATCCGCATCGCAGAGTGCGGAGTCCGTGGTGCGCTCAAGGGCCCTTGGCACGACGGCATTGGGCGCATCGTCGAAACTGAAGCGGAGAAGCAGTCCGCGCTTCGAGCGCTCCGTGAAAAGTACGGGTGGCAGATGATGCTCGCGGACTGGGGTGCGCGGCTCAAGGGCTCGAAGAAGAACTGGGCGATCATCGCGATACGTCTGGGAAACGGTGAATAAGGTCGTCGCGGCCGAGGTCGAAGAGGCTATGCGACTGCTCTTGGTGCTCACGCTGGCTTTGGGATTCTCTGCATCGGCCTTGGCGCAGGAATCCGCGGAGGGAGACGAGGTTCGATCGGCGGACGAGATTCCGGAGGACATGCCGGATCCGCCGAAGGATGCGCCTCCCGCTGAAGCGCCTCCGGTAGGTGGGACCGATGAAAGACCGCCTCATCCGGAGACTCCCGAGGATCTCGAAGAGCAGCAGCCGACCGCGGAGACGCTTGCAAAGACTTCTTACCATTGGCTCCCCGGTCACTGGACATGGACCGGACAGCAGTTCGAATGGAAAAGCGGCGAGTGGGTGTACAAGGTCAAGGACATGATCCTCGTGCCCCCTCGCTGGGAGTGGGACGGCAAGCAGTGGGTGTTCCACAACGCCGGCTGGGCGAAGCCGGGGACGAACAAAGTCGTCTATCGGTCGACGCCTGCGCCGGGCGGACCCGATGCCGCTGCAAGCGCCGAGCAAGCCCCCGCGGTATCCACGGAAACCGTCCAGCCACAGGCCTCGACGACGACCGTGTACGTGTGGACAGGCGTGTACGTCGCGCCGCTGATCCTCTTTCCGATCTGGCGCCCGCACTACCACTACCACTGGTATCGCGGGCACGCGCACTACGGCCGGGCGCCCGCGTATCACAGTCGGCGGTACCACTACTCGACGACGCACCGGAGCGCGCACTATCCTCATCAGAGCCGGCCTCCGAGTCATGGAAGCAAGCCGGGACACGGGGGAGGGAGGCCGCCGAGTACCGGGCGGCCACCCAACCAAGGAGGCGGCTCGAGGCCGGGAACCAAGCCCTCGCAACGGCCGAGCACTGGGCCCTCGACGCAGCCGAGCACCAGACCCTCGACGCAACCGAGCACCAGACCCTCGACGCAACCGAGCACGAAGCCGTCGACGCAACCTTCGAATCGGGGCGGCTCGAGCACGGGCAGCAAGCGCAGCGGCAGCAGCAGCCGCGGTGGCACCAGCGGTCGAAGCCGCAGCGGCGGGGGACGTCGCGGCGGCGGGGGCGGACGCCGCTAACCGAGCGAAGTTACCTTCGGCGGACGAGGACCCCGACATAGGGCGCCAGCCACCACTGCGAGCTCTGGAAGAAGTCACCCTTGCCGGTGAACGAATACTGGAAGCCCATGTCGATGTGCACGCCGCTTTCGTTGATGTTGAAGGCCACGCCAGCCTTGCCGGTGAAACCGGGCGTGAAGCGATAGACCGAGTACTGGCTACAGTACCAGTAGCCGCAGCCCACCGCCGTCTCCGTGAAGTTCCAGAAGTTCATGTCGAACGAGCCCGTGATGTACGGAAGGACGGTCTTGAGACCCGGGATCTGGAAGCGGACCTCGGGAAGCGAGAGGTAGATCCGGGTTAGCGGACGACGGCCGGTCAACAGCGTGTTGGTACCGGGCGGGACGAAACCGGTACCGAAATCGATGGGCATCCACTGAAGACCCGTCGAGCCGCCAATGACGAAAAATCCGAAATCGGCGCCGCCGAAGAAAAAGATGTTGGCGCCGGGGCGAACGACGTCGCGGGGAACGTCCAAGGCGAGCGGCACGCCGATGCCGATCGCCCAGGTGAAGCCGACCTCGAGGCCTTGCTTCTCCTGAGGCTGCTGCACCGCGGGCGACGGGGTAGACGAGACCATGTAGTCGGACGGAGCGGCCGGCGGTGTGGGAGCTGTCGTGGCCGAGGTGGATGTGCCCTGCTGCGTCGAGGCATCCCATTGGGCTGATGCCAAGGTGGCGGGCAAGCAAAATGCCACCAACAACACCGCGAATCTCAAATCAATCTTCGTCATGCCGGCCTCCCCGATCCCTGCGACTGTATCTCGCAGTTCTCGTTCGTTCAACGTCCCAGCCGCCTTGAGAGGCGAGGCCACTTCGAGTAGCACTAGCGTTCTTCGAAAGGTCGATCGCTCGGCCGGACAACCATTTCACCGGGATTGAATATGCACAACGCGACGCAATGCGGGCGGGTCCGTCCCACCACAGCCTTCGTCTTGGTTTTGACGCTGACTTCGCTGTTCTCGCTAGCCGCACGCGGACAGCAAGATGATGCCACGGAAGAAAAGGCCACCGAGCAAAAAATTCAGGAGCTGAGTGAGGCACTGCGCACGCGCGGCGCCGACCTCGAAGAGCTGGAACAAACGATCGCGAAGCACGATGACCGCGCGACCGCGGCGATGATGGAGAAGGAGCTTTCGGACCGCCGTGCTCGGTATCGACGGGAGATCTCGGAACTGCTGACTCTCGTGTTGGAAGGCGAGGACGCTGGCGCCACGGCCGCGGACGGTCGCGCCCTCGTATCGGACGTCCTGCAAAAGGATGCGCGCGCGATGCGCAAGAAGATGTCGGAGCTCGGCACCGAGATTGTTCAGCTCGTCGACACAACCGCAAACGGGAACGACGAGGAAGTCGCGGAAGCTCGCAAGACGCTCGCGAAGGCGATTCCGCGGTCTAGCCGTTTGACCCAGTATCTGGCCGACAACATCGATGAACGCGAGCAACTTGGTCTCGATGTCGAGGCCGACAAGGCTTTTCTCATCAAGCGACTCAGGATCCGCGCAGACATCATGGCGGGCTTACTGCAGAGCACCAAGGAGGACATCGATGAGGTCTTAGCTCGGCCCGGTTCGGAGCAGGACGTCGAAGCACAGCAGGAGCTGGCCGCCCTGAATGAAAAGCGGGACGCGCTCGCCGAAAGTCAACGTTCGAACGTGCGCCTGATGGATGAGTACGGCCTCGAGACGGCGGAGCTGAAGCAAGGCATCATCAGCGCCACTGGCAAGATCTCGCAGGACATTCTCAACAAGGACGTCGCTACGGGTCTGGCGGAGCAGTGGATCGCCAATTCGACCGATTGGTTGCGAAGCAACGGCGCGGCGTTGTTCTTCCAGGTTCTCAGCTTCCTTCTGGTCTTGGTTGCGTTCTGGTTCGTTGCTCGGCTTGGGCGCGGGGCAGTGCGCAGGGGTCTCTCCCGATCGCAACTG
>CAZHPJ010000310.1:0-4048 GCA_964534585.1 uncultured Sandaracinaceae bacterium
CGCGGGCCCGTTCGTCACGGTGAGCGCCGGGATGCACAGCTCCTCGATGCCAAGCACCACGCGGAAGTCCTCCGGGGGTGCGTCTCCATGTGTTTGCACGATCTTCTGCTCGAGCGTCATCGCTGCGACGAGCGCCTGGGCGCGCGCATCGGGGTCGAGGCTCGTGTCCATCCAGGCAGCGCAGGGACCATCGGGAACGTCGTTCGGGCTGGAGCTGCTGCAGGCGATACCGAGCAGGGCGATCGATGTGAGCAGAACGAGGAGTGAGGGGTGAGGTCTGTGCATGCCCAATCCAATCTCGGGGAGGATTATAGGATGATCGATTCTAGCGCAACCGATACGGCGCTAGCTCTTGCTGCATCCGATCATAGATCTTGGCCCAGAGCCACAGGCTCAACCTCGGCGACAGACGCTCGACGAACCAGAACGCCCTCCACCACCCAGGGACGACGATGATCGGCACGTTGCGCGCGATCTGCCGCAGTGCCTTTCGCGCGAACACGCGAGGATCCATCGGCCGAAGTTGCTCCCAGAGCTTCATCATCGTCGGCTGGGCCTCGGGGGCAAGATTGATTCGGCCGTACTTTCCGGCCGTCATGATGGGCGTGCGAATCACGCCGGGACACAGCGCTGACACTCGCACCCCGTGCTGCCGTGCCTCGATGCGCAACACCTTGCTGAGGCCAACGACCGCGTGCTTGCTCGCCACGTAACTGCCCGCTTCCCCGGTCGGCAAGAGCCCCGCCATAGACGCCGTATTGATGATGTGCCCCGAGCGTTGCGCACGCATCACCTCGTACACGGCGTTCACGCCGTATGCGACGCCCCGTACGTTGACGTCGAGAACGTCGTCCCAGTCGGCCAAGCTGTAGTCCGCTATCATGCCGCCAACGCCGATGCCCGCATTGTTGAAGAGGTAGTCGATACGGCCCGTGCGGGCGACGGTTTCATCGACCACACGCTGAAACTGGGCGGCATCGCGAACATCGAGTGCACATGCAGTGGCCCTTCCGCCAGCCTTCCGAATCGCCTCGGCGACTTCCTCGGCGAGCTCGGTTTGCCGATCGGCGAGGACGACCTCGACGCCTTGCCCGGCTAGCTCCTCTGCGAACGCCCGGCCAATGCCCGAGGCTCCGCCGGTGATCAGTGCGACTTGGTCTGACATCGTTCTATCCTCGCAGCGTGCAGGTGTACGCCTTCAGTCCAGCGCCGGGTAGCTCATGCGGATGAGGCCGTGGTGTTCACGGTTGAAGGTGGCGATATAGAGATGGTGCTTTCCAGGGATGCCGACCGCAGCGTCACTGAGCTTAGGGCCTTCGTACATGGCGTAGTAGAGCGGCGTGGCGGCGTCGGGGCTCAGCGCGAGGATCCCGGTTTCTTTGGACACTGGCAGCAACTGGAGTGGCAAGCGCAACAGAAGTGGTTTGATCCACGGGTTCCGGTGTGCCCAGGTCAGGAAGCCGGAGCGTTTCCTATACACGCCGATCCATATGCGACCCTGGGCGTCTCGGTCCATCCCGTCAGGCATTCCGGGAAGCCCCGTCCAGACCGCCTCCGCCGTCCCGGCCCTCGGGCCTGCGAGAAAGAACCGCGTGATCGCAAAGCCCGGCGTCTGCGTCACCAACACCGACTCTTCGCGTGTGCCGGCGGGGTGTAGGTCGATCAAAATCCCATCGATGAAGTGGAAACCGTCCGCTACGAGCCGGGTCTCACCCGTGCCAAGGTCGTGCCTCCATAGGCGGCCGTTCTGTCCCAGCGTGATCGCCTCGCCGATCGCTCCGCCGCCCATCGATGCGCCCTCGTACGCGAAGGGTTCGGTGAAGTAGATGCGCTGGCCGTCGGCGCTGACATCCAAGTCGTTGCAGAACGCCAGCGGTCGTGAATTGGTGCTGTCGATCGCCGACTGCATGACGGCCGGCGCTTTTTCATCCGTATCCGCAAAGACCTTGCGGCGCTGCTCGGGAATGGCGGGCGTCATGGCGACGTCGGTGACCACCGGTGTCACTTCGCGCGTAGAGATCGTCAGACGGTAGAGGCCCACACGTTCGTCCGCTGGGTGATCCTCACCATGCAAGCGCGACGCGCAGAAGTAGATCACGTCGTCGTCGTTGGGTGCGGCGCGAAGCCCGGATGGCATGAGCGGAACGTCTGCAAAGCGCTCGCCGCCGCCGTCCAAGGGCACGCGCCAGATCCAACCGTCCATGCCCGACACAAAGGCAATCCCGTCTTCTTCTCGCAGGAGTATGTCGTCGTGACCCGGCACATCAGAGTCGACATGCTCGAGCGCGCGCCCAAGTGCTCCGGGCGGCGCCTCGACCGAGAGGATGGACTCCGGGGCTGCGCCCAACTCGACGGCGGGTCCGACCTCGAGATAGTCGGGCGGAGCACTGATGAGCCACCACGCCACGATGAGCGCGATGACTATCAGTAGCGTCCTCCGTCCACGGCGTGCTGCGGGCATGCCGCATTGGACGCCGCCACGCATCAAAACGCAAGACCACTTAGATCAAGGTGGTGACGATGAAGGGAAAGGCGTACGGCGCACTGTCGTTGCCGGCGGTGTCGGTTGCGACGAGCTCGAGCTCGTACTGCCCAGGCTCGAAGTCGAGCTCGGTCACCGAGGCCGGTGTAGTGAAGGTGTCGACGACCACGTCGTTCTTCCGCAGCGTCCAGGTGTAGGTTAGATCCTCCGGGGCGTCGCGATCATCGGTGACGACGGCGTTGAAGGTGAGGCGCTGACACAGATCGTTGCCGTTGTGGACGCCGTCGTCGTTGATGTCGACGAGGCACTGCTCGACGAAGTAGGAAACCGGCGGGTTGTCGTTGCTATCGACGGGAGTCGCGGTGACGGTGCCATCTTCGATGCTCGGCGGCAGGTTCTCGGGGTTCGGCAAGATTTCAAACGTAATCCAGGTCGAGCCCGCCTCGCGGAGCGCGTCACGAACATACGCCATGAGCTGGTACTCACCGGGCTCGAGTGTGCCGGCGGGGATCGTGCCGCGCTCGCCTTCGTCGGAGCGCAATACTGGGCCCCCACTGGTGGAAATGAGCTCCCACTGCAGGTCTTCGAGAGCCGCGTTGAGATCTGCATCGAACACGGAACCGACGTACGCAATCGCCTCACCCGCGAAGAAAGTCAGGGCGCCATCGGGGTCTGGGTTGATGATGGTGACTATCGGCGCGTCGTTCGTGACGGTGATCGTGACGATGTCGTTGTTGTCGAGGTCCCCGTCGGAAGCCGTGCAGACGATCTGATGCACGCCGACGCCGAGATCCCGCGTCGATGTGCTAGCGCGATCCGAAAGGAAGATCCGCGGTCCGGCTCCGTTGGGAAAGTCCGACCAATCGATGGCGACTGCGGCGCCTCCATCCGCAGCCTGCGCATCGCAGTCGAGCGGGATATTGCGCCCGATCGAAAACACTTCGCCGTCGATCGGCCGGAGAATCTCCACCGTCGGCGGCAGGCCCGCCGTGGAGTCACCGCAGGCCGTGGAAAAGGCCAGTAGACCGAGTGCGAATACGCGAGAAACGAAGAAAGAAAGTTTGTTGCCCATGGTTCTGCTCCTGGTTGAGGTGTCGCATCGCCTTGAGCAGGCACCGTGCCAAGAGCTTTTTTCCCAATGAAAACCAAGGGCTCGCGACAAACCAGGACATGCTCCCCCGGGACAATCGCTTCCGGCCGTGCGCCACAGTGTGCCAGGCGCCTAGGGCTTAAGGTCTCGGATCACTCGATTCCCGGCAGCCTCGTCACAGTCTTTTTACAGCACGCCCGTCGCTGCTAGAGTCCGCGTCATGTTTGTTGGGCACTACGCGCCGAGCTTTGCGCTTCGTCGGACGGGCGGGGTTCCTTTGTGGGTTTTGTTTCTGGCCGTTCAGTTCGTCGACGTGCTTTGGGCGTCCTTGGTCATCGCCGGGGTGGAGAAGGTCCGCCTTACGGAAGGGTTCACCGCGTCAAGCCCGCTCGACCTCTACTACATGCCGTATACGCACAGCCTCACCGCCTCGATCGGCTGGGCGTTGATCGTCGGATGGCTTGGGAGCTTCATCT
>CAZHPJ010000311.1:0-4037 GCA_964534585.1 uncultured Sandaracinaceae bacterium
CCTCCCGTTGATTCATTACAGCGTTCAGCGCTGGCGAGGCGTTCACCCCACCGTCATCACCGGCAAAGGGGGAGGGCTAGAGTCCGAGATGTACTGGGCGCTCGGGCTCAGCTTCATCGCGTTCACGGGCTTGGCTGCGCTCCTGATTTGGATGCGCGCTTCCGTCGAGCGGCAACGAGAAGAATCCGCACGGCTACGACTCGAGTTGATGCATCGATGAAGGAAACGACATGCGACGTTTGACTGCCGCGCTCGTGCTGGGATGCACGATGCTCATCGCACCCATGGCTCTCGCGGAAGAGCCCCCGGCCGAGCCGGCCGCAACGAATTCTGAAGCTCAGGAGGGCGCTGCCGACAAGAGGGCGACCCAATTCGTCGGTGTTCGCGGGCCCGAGGCGGAAAGCATTCCAGGCGGAGCGCTCCTGCTGGCCGCGTACGCGGTCGTGTGGGCGCTGCTGTTTCTGTTTCTGATGCGAATGCGCGGCCTGCAGCGCCAGACCGCCGAGGAGCTCGAACGGCTCAGTGCCGAGATCCGAGCTTCCGAGGGCCGCTGATGCCGTCCATCGTCCACATCATTTACATTCCGGGCGTCTTGCTGATTGGCTTTGCGTTCGGCTTTCGAATGGGAGCTCGTGCCGTAAGGGCCGAGCTCATGCGCCGCGAACAAGAACGGCGCCGTTGATCAAGAGGTAGCGACATGCTGAGTTTCGAGCTTACTCCCGAGCAAAAGACCCTCGTCGATGAAACTCGCCGTTTCACCCGCGAGAAGATCGTTCCCATCGCCGGCGAAGCGGACAAGACCCACGAGTTCCCAATGGACGTCTTCAAAGAGGCGTGGGAGCTCGGATTCGTGGGGCCGAACATTCCCGAAGAGTACGGTGGCGCTGGAATGGGGGAAGTCGACCACGTCCTCCTCACGGAAGAGCTCGCCTTTGGGTGCACGGGCATCCAGACGAGTATGACGGCTAATGTCCTTGCCGCGACGCCGATTCTCATTGCCGGCAGCGATGAACAAAAAAAGAAATACCTCGGCTCACTGACCTCCGAGCCGATCTTTGCAGCGTATGCGCTCACGGAGCCGGCGGCGGGCAGCGATGCGGCAGGCATTCAGGCCCGATGCCGCAAGGACGGCAACGACTGGATCATCAACGGCGAGAAGTGCTTCATCACCAATGCGGCGTGGGCCACGTGGTACATCGTATTCGCGACCGTCGATCCCTCGCTCCGTCATAGTGGAATCATGGCGTTCGTCGTCGACCGCGACGCGCAAGGTGTGAGCGTCGGAAAAACCGAAGACAAGCTCGGTCAGCGGGCTAGCAACACCGCCACGGTCAACTTCGACGATGTCCGCGTTTCCTCCGACAACGTGCTCGCCGAGGCAGGGCACGGCTTCAAGCTCGCGATGCAGACCTTCGACCGCACCCGCCCCGACATCGGGGCCGGCGCTTGCGGCCTGATGCGCCGCGCCCTCGAAGAGTCGGTCGCTTACGCCCTCGAGCGTAAGACGTTTGGCGTGCCGATTGCGGAGCATCAGATGGTGCAGGCGCTGATCGCCGAGATGGGCATCAAGTACGAGGCGACTCGGCTCTTAGTGTGGAAGTCGGCCTGGCAGATCGACCAAGGTGGCCGCAACTCGCTCGTCGCCTCGTACAGCAAAGCCTTCGGTGCCGACAGCGCCATGCAGGTGGCTACCGATGCGGTACAGGTCTTTGGTGGCAATGGCTACATCACGGAGTATCCGGTCGAGAAGCTGATGCGCGACGCCAAGATCCTTCAGATCTACGAGGGCACTTCTCAGATCCAAAGGATGGTCATTGCCAAGAACCTGTTTGCGGGCGTCCGCTAGCTTCGTATTCGCGGCAGTCGTTGCCGGTTGGGTGAGCTCGGTCGCGCGCGCCGAGCTCGAGCCCTTGCCCCGGTTCGTTGGCACGAGCGTCGAGCAAGACGAGATCCTCGAAGTCATCTCGTCCGCGATCTCACGTAGCTTCAAGCCCGTGGGTCACAGCTCCGTCGTCTTGCGCATGCGAACCGTCGCGCGCGTGACTGCCGCTTTGAAGGTCAGGAGCCACGACCTTCAACACGGCTATCAACGCGAGATCGCCGCGTATCGAATCAGCAGGCTGCTGGGTCTCGACAACGTTCCACCTGCGGTCTACCGACGCGCAACCTGGAAGGAGATCGAGCAAAAATTTCACAAAGACAAGCTCAACCGGCGCGGCTCGATCCGGCGTGCCGTGTTGTGGGATGAGGACGGCTCAGCTCCCGGTGCGGCGGTCTATTGGATCAAAGGCTTGAAGTCGGTTGGGCTCGAGAACGAAGCGAAATGGCGGAGCTGGCTTCAAGACGGGGAGATCCCCGCGGGCAAAGCTGCTCTGGCCCGCGACCTCTCGACGATGGTCGTGTTCGATTTCCTAGTGGGGAACTGGGATCGGTTCAGCGGCGGCAATCTCCCGACCGACGCGAGCCAGCAGCGCGCGTTCCTCCGCGACAACGACCGCTCGTTTTCGACGCCCTTGCCCGAGCGACGCTACGAGAAGCTCCTCGATAGCTTGACTCGCACCGAGCGGTTCTCCCGAGCGATGGTTCGCCACTTGGTTGCCCTCGACGAGGCGTCGATTCGAGCGGAGCTTGCCCGGGACCCAAGCCACGAGGCGGACCCATTGTTGAGCAACGCTCAAATCTCAGACGTCTTGGATCGACGGGCCACCATTCTCTCGTACATCGCCGCGCTGATCGAGGAGCGAGGCGAGGATGAAGTGCTCTTCTTTCCTTGAGTTATGCCCCGTGGTAGGAAGATCATGTGACGAAACCCGACGTGATCAGTGCCGATGAAATGGGGCACGTTTTGGGCCTACTCGTCCATGACCTCCGCAACCCCGCCGCGACGATCACCGCCAATGCCGATTTTCTGCAAGAGGTCGGTCTCGTGGACACCGATTCGATGGAAGCCTTGCAAGACGTCAAGCTCGCCGTCGGGGAGCTACGCCGTGGCCTCGACATGCTTGCGTGGATAAGCCGTTGGTTCACGGGCCACGTCCCGCTCGAAGCTGCCAATGGCGATGCAGGCGTGTTCTTGGAGCGGCTCGAGCGGGCGGACACGCCGGTTCCGGTGACCGTCGAGATCGCCAAAGGCGACCAGCTCTACGCGCAGGGCGCACAGGTTGCGGTCGAGGTGGTCGATCTTCTTCTCCACAATACACTGGCCAACGTCGCTGATCCGCGCGCGACCGTTCGCGTGTATCAACAGGACGGTCACGTCGTGATCGAAGTTCAAGATGCGGGGGAAGCCATTGCTCCCGAGCTCCGACAAATGGCGTTCACGCTCGAGGGGCAGAATGCGTTGAAGGGCCGGCTGGACGGTCGGTACAGCCGGTTCGTCGGGCTCTTTGCTGCGGCGGTGGTGCTCGACGGCGTTGGCGGCAGGATTGAGGCCGACGGCGAACGAGGCTCAGCGATCTTCAGGGTTTTTCTCCGTCAGGCCCGCCCGACCCACCGCCCTTCAGCTTAGGTATCGCTCGCAGCGCGCTAAGGCGCTCGCGGATCCGCGCTTCGAAGCCGTGGTCCGTCGGACGATAGTATTTGCGGTCGACGAGTGCGTCGGGGAGGTACGTCTCGCCCGGGCTGAAGCCGCTTTCGTCGTGCGGGTAGCGATAGCCCTCTCCGTAACCCCACGTCTTCATCGCGTCGGTCGGGGCGTTTCGTAGCTTGAGCGGCACCGGCAGTGCTCCGTGCTCGCTGACGTCGGCTTGGGCCATCTTCCAGGCCTTGTAGCTCGCGTTGCTTTTTGGCGCGCTGGCCAGGTACGTGCAGCATTGCGCAATCGGGAAGATGCCCTCGGGCATTCCAAGCCGTCGAAACGCTGCATCCGCACTCACGGCTATCTCGAGTGCTCGCGGATCTGCATTGCCGATGTCCTCGCTTGCGAAGATCAGCATCCGTCGAAGGACGACTAGGGGGTCTTCCCCGGCCTCGAGCATGCGCATCAGCCAATAGACTGCTGCGTCGGGGTCGCTGCCCCGCATCGATTTGATGAATGC
>CAZHPJ010000312.1:0-4034 GCA_964534585.1 uncultured Sandaracinaceae bacterium
GTAGAACTGATCAACAAGGTTCCGCCCACCCTTCATACCCCGTTGATGAGCGGCGCAAACGCCATCAGTGGCATCACCGTGGTCGGCGCCGTTGCTGCCGCAACGACCGGCGCGCCGACCGTCGCCAACATCCTCGGCGCGCTCGCCATCGTCACGGCAACCATCAACGTGGTCGGCGGCTTCCTAGTCACGGACCGCATGTTGCGCATGTTCGGGAAGAAGAAGAAATGAATCACGAAGTCATCAAATCGACCGTGGTCCCGATCATCTATCTTCTGTCCACGGTCCTGTTCATTTTCGGGATCAAGCAGCTCTCCAAGGTGAAGACGGCACGGCGCGGCAACGCGCTCGCCGGCGTCGGCATGTTGCTTGCGATCATCGGCGCCCTGCTGGAGCTCGGCGTCGTCGACTATCGCTGGATCGCCGGCGGCATGGCGATCGGCACCGTCATCGGTTTGCTGTTCGCTATTCGCGTCAAGATGACCTCGATGCCCGAAATGGTCGCCCTTTTCAACGGCTTCGGCGGTATCGCCTCCGCTCTGGTGGCGGCCTCGGTGTACTGGACCAAGGTCGTCGAACGAGGAGCGGAAGGCACGGTCTACGAAGCGCTCGGCACCGACGAGGCCGTCACGGTCATGTTGTCGATCCTGATCGGCGGCATTACCTTCACGGGTAGCCTCATCGCGCTGTTCAAGCTTCAGGGGAAGCTGAAGAAGGGCCAGCCCATCCTCCTTCCCGCGAGGCACTACATTACCTTTGGGCTGCTCTTCGGATCCTGCGTGTTCGGCGGGCTCGCCGTGACAGCGGCGGCTTCGGATTCGGTCATGTGGATACTCGCTCTTAGCGCCGGCTCGCTGATCCTCGGTGTCCTGCTGACGATCCCCATCGGGGGCGCGGACATGCCTGTCGTCGTGTCGCTCCTCAACTCGTACTCCGGCGTCGCGGCATCGATGGCCGGCTTCGTCATCGGAAACCCCGTGTTGATCATCGCAGGCGCCATGGTCGGCGCAGCAGGCCTCATCCTCACACAGATCATGTGCGTGGCGATGAACCGCTCGCTCCTCAACGTCTTGGTCGGCGGCTTCGGTGTCACCGACGGCGCTGGCGGTGGTGGGAACGACGAGTACACGAGCGTGACCTCGTGCGGCCCTGAAGAAGCCGCCATGATCCTCGAGAACGCGGAGTCGCTCATCATCATTCCCGGCTACGGCTTGGCGGTCGCGCAGGCACAGCACACCGTCCGGGAGCTCGCCGACATGCTGAAGGCCCGCGGCACCAAGGTCACCTACGGCATCCACCCGGTGGCGGGGCGCATGCCCGGCCACATGAACGTCCTACTGGCCGAAGCCGACGTCCCCTATGAGGAGCTCCTCGAGATGGACGTGATCAACCCCGAGTTCAAGAACACCGACGTGGTGCTCGTCCTCGGCGCCAACGACGTCGTGAACCCCGCCGCCAACAATGACCCGACCAGCCCCATCGCGGGCATGCCGATCCTCAATGCCCACGAGGCTCGCTCGGTCTTCGTCGTCAAACGAAGCCTCAGCCCCGGCTATGCAGGCATCAAGAACGAGCTCCTCGAGTACGACAACACGATGATGATCTTCGGCGACGCCAAAAAGGTCCTGCAAGGACTCATAGCTGAAGTGAAGGATTTGTAGGTGGTAGCTGGCTTGCGGGGGGGTGTAACTAAACTGTTCAGTTGTCCCGGAAGTCCGCAACGCCCGGCGCGGGGGCGCCGTAGTAGTCGGACTCGGCAAGATCATCGAACCTGGTGTACTCGTTGAAGAAGCGGACTCGGCACGTACCGGTCGGGCCAGCACGCTGCTTGCCGACGATGATCTCGGCAATGCCGCGATCGTCACTGTCCTGGTTGTAGACTTCGTCGCGATAGATGAACCAGATCGTGTCGGCGTCCTGCTCGATAGCGCCGGACTCACGAAGATCGGAAAGCAGCGGCCGTTTGTCTTTCACGCCGCGCGACTCAACACCACGGTTGAGCTGCGAGAGCGCCATCACCGGCATCTCGAGCTCCTTGGCGAGCGCTTTCAAGCTTCGGCTGATCTCACTGATCTCCTGCTCGCGCGAATCGTTGCGCGACCCTGAGCGCATCAGCTGCAAGTAGTCGACCACGATCAAACTGAGGCCGACCTCCGACTTGAGGCGTCGCGCTTTGGCCCGTAATTCGAGCATGGTGATCGCTGGCGTGTCGTCGATCCAGATGGGCATCTCGCTCAGTGTGCCTGCCGCGTCCGCGAGCTTCGGCCAGTCGTCCTTTTGAAGCTGCCCGGTACGAATGCGGTTGCCGTCGACCCGAGCTTCGCTTCCGAGAAGACGGCGAACCAGCTGCCCTTTGGGCATCTCGAGGGAAAACACCGCCACGGGCCGCTTGCTCTTCGCGCAGGCGTGGTGCGCGACGTTGAGCGCAAACGAGGTTTTACCCATGCCGGGACGCCCCGCGACGACGATGAGGTCACCCGGGTGCATGCCGGCGGTCATCTTGTCGAGTTGCTTGTAGCCCGTTGGCAAGCCCGTGATCGCTTCCCCGCGATTGGCCGTTTCGTGGATTTCCTGAAACGTCCGCATCACGACATCCTTCACGTGCTCGTAAGGGTTTCGTGCGCGTTCCCTCCCGACCGCGAAAATGGTCGATTCGGATTGGTCGAGAAACTCATCGATGGGCCCGTAGTCCCCGTAGCCCCGCGAGGCCACCTCGTGACACACTCGAACGAGCGCCCGCACGACCGATTTCTCGCGGATGATCCGTGCATGCGCCTGGATGTTCGAGACGCTCGGGATCGTGTTGCTGAGCGACAGCAGATACTCGTCACCCCCAATCGACGCGAGCTTCCCACTGTGAACCAGCACCTCTCGAAGGGTGATCTGGTCCACCGGTTGGCCACGGCGAAACAGCTCGGTCATCGCCTCGAAGATCTTGGCGTTGGCCTCGCTATAGAAGTCCTCGACGGATAGGGTCTCGACGACGACGTTCATCGCCTGGTTCTCGAGAAGGATGCCCCCGAGCACTGCCCGTTCCGCCTCGATGGCGTTCGGTGGAACCTGGCCGGCTTGCTGCGGTGAGGTGATGACCGTTGCTCCCTTCAGAGCGTTGGTTCTAGCTCTTACGAGGGCTGAGCGGAAGCCCAACTATGCGCGGGTTTTGACTTCGAGCTTCACGGTCGCTGTCAAGCCGTACGGTAGTTTCACCCCGACCTCGTAGCTGCCCACCTCTTTGATGATCTGGGCCGGCATCACGAGCTTCTTCTTGTCGACGTCCTCCACACCCCTGGCCTTGAGGCCTTCGAGCACATCATTCGACGTGACCGAGCCGAAGAGCTTGCCGTCCTCGCCGGCTTCCTTGGCAACCATGATGGTGACCTTGGCAAGCTGGGTGACGATTTTCTCCTGCTCCCCGCGAAGCTTGGCGATGCGCTGAGCCTGCATGGCCTTTTCGTGCTCGATCTGCCGCACGTTCCCGCGACTCGCAACGACCGCAAGGCCGCGTGGCAACAAGAAGTTCCGGGCATAGCCGCGGCGCACACGCACCACGTCGCCGATCGAGCCAAGATGCTCGAGGTTGTCTTTGAGTACGACTTCCACCGTGGATGCCATGGCTACCTCACTTCGTCGCCGTGTAGGGGAGCAACGCAATATTGCGAGCTCGCTTGATTGCACGAGTCAAATCACGCTGCTGCTTGGCGTTCAGGCCGTTGATACGACGGGGTGTGATCTTTCCACGGTCAGTGATGAAGTGCCGCAGCTGCTGGGGGTCTTTGTAATCAAACTTGAAATCGGGAGCAAGTGCGTGACCCGGCGCCTTCTTACGCCCACCACGCCCGCGTCCGCCAGCGTCAACGTCGAAATCTTGTCGGATGTCGTCGGCCATGGATCAGCCCTCCTCACGCTTGTCCGGTTCGGACTCAGCTTCGGTTGATTCTGCAGCAGCTTCCTCCGCGGCCGGCGCCTCTGCGGCTGGAGTGGCGGTGGCAGCGTCAGTGGCAGCGTCAGTGGCAGCGCCAGTGGCAGTGCCAGTG
>CAZHPJ010000313.1:0-4026 GCA_964534585.1 uncultured Sandaracinaceae bacterium
GACCCTTCTTGGCCGTGGCCGTGCCTTTGGCAGCCTTCGGCCTGCTCACCGGCTTGGCGACGGCGCGCTCGTCCGCTTGCCCGAGCCGCTCGTCGATCCGGGTTTGCGCCTGCTCGAGCAGACCCCGAGCCGATTGCAGGACGGTCGTTTCCACCCTCCCTGGCTTGAGGGCGTTGCGGGCGCTCAGCGCCTGACGCCCTATGTCCTCGAGGCGCGCCTCGATCGCCGCTATGTAGGCATCTCGCGTTTGCAGCACGAGGTCTCGCCAATCGAGCGCCTCTTTGTGCAACGCCTTCTGCAATCCCTTAGCCGAACGGCCCGTGCTGGCGACGAGCTTGGTGCTGGCGGCCCTCATGTCCTGGCCGAACGTAACGCCTGCGTCCCGCGACTCCGCGAGAAACGTCTCACTGGCGTTTCGCGTTTGCTGGACCCAGAGGGTCCCCTGCCGCTGCAGCCGGGTCCCGCTCCGGCGAAGTTGGTTCTTGCGAGTCATGTTATTACCTCCTTGGATGACGCAGCGCGTTATCCAACCCTACGATAGCTACGAACCCGGCGGCGTCAAGGTCGGCACGAAACCATGAACCTTTCCGTCACTTGGACTAGACTTTAGGGCTAGTGACGGGAGTCCCCTTGCGAACGCTAGTCGTCGACGACTCGAGCTCGATGCGGGGGCTCCTGCGCGTACTTTTGCGTGAGCGAAATTACGAAGTGACCGCCGTCGCCAGCGCTGAGGAGGCCCTCGAGGCCCATCTCGAGCGGCCTTTTCAGCTCATGCTGGTCGATTGGACGCTGCCTGTCATGACCGGGCTCGACCTGTGCCGGGTGGTACGCAGCCGGCCGGGCGGCGACGAAGTCGTGATCCTAGTCATCACCGGCCGCGACCGTGCCGAGGACCTCGAGGCGGTCCTCGACGCCGGTGCCTCGGACTATCTGTCGAAGCCGATAGACCCTGAGATTCTAAGGACCCGCCTCCTGATCGCTGAACGCACGGTTGCGAACGCCGCCCGCCGCGCGGAGGAGCGCCAGGACATGCAAGCGCGGCTCGCCTTTGCAGACCGCATGGCTTCGGTCGGCACCCTGACGGCCGGTGTCGCGCACGAGCTGAACAACCCGTTGATGTACGTCCTTTCGAACCTGTACCTCACGCGCGAAGAGATCGATTCGCGCGACGAGCCTACATGGCTCGAGCGTGCCAGGCAGCAGTTGGACGAAGCGATTCACGGCGCAGTCCGCATGCAAAACATCGTACGCGACCTCAAGACGTTTTCGCGCGTCGACGACGAGCAGTGCGCCAACGTCGACGTACAAAGCGTCCTCGAATCGTCGATCAACATTTGTTGGAACGAGATCCGCCACCGGGCGACCCTCGAGCGAGACTTCAGCGAGACCCCTCCGGTGGACGCCAACGAATCCCGCCTCGGGCAGGCGTTTCTAAATCTTCTGATTAACGCGGCCCAAGCGATGCCTGAGCGAGAGGTGAGCGCCAACCGCATCACGGCACGGACCTACACCGACGAACGGGGCTGGGCGGTCATAGAGGTCGCCGATAACGGGACCGGTATCGAACCCGGTCGCATGAGTCGAGTGTTCGACCCGTTTTTTACGACCAAGGACGTCTCGGAAGGCACAGGCCTCGGCTTGTCGATCTGCCGGAATATCATTGGCGAGGCGGGCGGCACCATCGATGTTCAAAGCGAGCTCGACCACGGCACTACGTTCGTGGTCAGGCTACCGGCGTCCACACGCAGGCATGTTTCGCACCCGACGCAGGCAACGCCAGCGGTCACACCAGGCGCACGCGCCCGCGTGCTCGTCGTCGACGACGAGCCATTGGTAGGCCGTTCGATTCGGCGCGCGCTACGGGGTCACCAGGTGGAGGTCTTCTCGAGCGGCGAGGAAGCGATCGCACGCCTGAGCTCGGACGAGCCCTTCGATATCGTATTCTGTGACTTGATGATGCCGGGGGTGAGCGGGATGGAGGTGTTCCGCAGGGTGTCGGAGCAACGTCCCGAGATCGCTTCGCGATTCGTTTTCATGACCGGAGGTGCGTTCACGCAGCAGGCCCGAGAGTTCCTAGAGGAAACACCTTCGGTTTGCCTCGAGAAGCCCTTCGAGCTTCGTCAGATTCGCGACCTCGTCACGGAGCGTGCCGCGTCGGCCGACTGAGATTCGGTGACCACGCAGTTGCGGCCTCGATCTTTGGCCTCGTAGAGCGCGGTGTCGGCTCGCGAGAGCAACTCGGCGCTGGTTTCGTCGGGGCGGAGCGTCGCCACACCGACGCTGACGGTCAACATGCCGTCGGGCTGGCCGTCTCCACCCGGAAACTCCGTACGTTCCACGATCGAGCGAAGCTTCTCGGCGACCTGTCCAGCCTCGCTGAGCTTGGTGCGTGGAAGAAGCACGACGAACTCTTCGCCACCGATGCGCGCGATCGTGTCGATGCGGCGAAGGTTTCGCGTCATTAGACCCGCGAGCTTCCGGAGCGAGGCGTCGCCCGTCGGATGTCCATGCCGATCGTTGAGTGCCTTGAAGTAGTCGATGTCGATCGCTAGGATGCTCACCGCCTGGCCGAATCGCTCGGCCCGATGAAGCTCATCCTCCAAGCGGATGCGGAGCAGGCGGCGGTTGCCGAGGCCGGTGAGGTCGTCGTGTTGGGAGCCGCGCCGAAGCTCGTCGAACAGCTGCGTATGGCGAATCGCCAGGCCGAGCTGATCGGAGATCGCTTCGAGGAGCCCGGTTTCAACCTCGGAAAAAGCACTGGTGTCCTCGCGGGTGACGGCCATGACGCCGGTGGTTTTACCGTGATGAACGACGGGAAGAATCGCGATGGAGCCGCGCTGCGGAATCGGTTCCCACAAACTCTCACCGTCGAGCTCCGCCAGGTTGTTGATCATGACGAGCTCGCCGAGCTGAACCACTTTTCCGAGGGCGTCCTCGTCGAAGAGGACGATGCGTTCCAGCAGCTCTCCCGGGCGTTCGAAACCATAGGCGGCCCGCAGTGTCAGGCGCCGCGTTTCGAAGTCGACCAAGAACAACATGCATTCACGAAGGTGAAGTGCTTCGCCCAAACGCGTGGCGATGTCTCCGAGCACAGCATCGAGCTCCTGTTCCGATGCGCTCGCGCGGACGATGTCGAACAGGAGCGCACGTTCACGTAGCCGCTGCTCGAGCTCGGCCGACTTCAAGCCCAGCGCCTTTTTCAGGATCAGCTCTTCGCGTGTATGACGAAGCTCCTGCCCTTGTTCGATCATGCGCACCTCGAGTGAGGTGAGGTTGGCGAGTAGATCGTTGATCGCGCGACCGATGTCGCCGATCTCGTCGTCGCCCAAATCGGGCAAGCGTTGCAGGCTGCTCTCCCTTGCGTGCGCTTGGAGGACCCGCACCACTCGCGCGACGCGGCGGCCGAGGGAGATTTCGACGTAAAACGCCGTGAGGAGACCGGCAACGCTGGTGGCAACCGCTGTGACCCAGGCGAAGATCGGTAGCGCGACGTCGATCCCGCTCCAGCGCAACCCAAACCAGCCCGCCACGGAAAGGATGAAGGACAAGCCGGCGGCCTGCACGCCAGCATGAATGGCGAGTCGTCGTCGTGACGCTACGGGCATGGGTTCACGCTACGCAGTACGCGCGTTCAGTGCAAGTAAGACGCCTCGCGTTTGTCGACGAATGCTCGTCAGACTTGGTGGCGATGGGTGGACTCGAACCACCGACCTAGCGCGTATGAAACGCCCGCTCTAACCGCCTGAGCTACATCGCCAGAGGGGCGCGAGTATAGGCATGTGCGCGTGCCGTGCAATGTGGGCCCGAGTGGGTATCGGGGTCCATGCTTGGCATGGCAGTGGGATTGGTTTATGGCCGGTGCGTGTGCAGAACCTTCCGTCTTTTCTCGATCGTGAGCCTCGTCGTATTTGCGCTGCCAGCCATCACATTCGCGCAGTCTGGCGGTTGGGGTGAGCCGCTAGCGGCGCCTGTCGAGCCGGAGCTGCCACCCGCAGAACCCAATCCGGATTGGGTTCTGCGGGTGGC
>CAZHPJ010000314.1:0-4023 GCA_964534585.1 uncultured Sandaracinaceae bacterium
ACGCGCTCCAGTGTCGAAGCCATGTTCCCCAACCTGGCCGTCGATTTGTCCGCGTACGAGCAGTTGCTGCTCTCTTTTGGCGCCACCTACAGGCTGGGGCAGGACGCTGCTTCCGGCGATGCCGGTTCGGCGCGTGGCAATCTCACGTTGGTCGGCAGCAACCCGGCGCCCGCCTGCACCGACGAAGAGTTCGAGGCCCTTGAAGCGGGGGAGTTCACCGGCGACTGCAGTGGCCGTAAAGAAACCACCCTCTCCAGCGGACGCTGGAACGCTGTCAAGCGGCGGCGGTAGGGCGCGCTGAAGCCCCTGTTTCGATCTTCTGCGCGCCCTAGCGCTTTCTACGCAGCATCCACGTGCACGGTCGTCGGCCGCTCGTGCTCGTCGACAAACGCGTTGAGCGTCTTCAGTGTCTCGCGCGCACGCTCTTGTCCTTGCGCGATCGTCGACGCGAATGCCATCGCGAGCCGGGGCACCGCGACCTCCCCGGTTTCCCATCGTTGGACGGCCTTGCGGTCGTAGCCTAGGAGAGCGGCAAACTCGACGACGCCGAGATCGGCGACCTTCCGGCAGAAGCGAAGCGACTCGGGGCCTTGGAGGCCAAGCTCCGCAATCTTTCGGACCACGGCACGGTTGAAGCGTTTGAGGTCCTCGCTGCGCGTGAGCGGTCCGAGCTCCGGCCGCGCCTCGCTGACGTAGAACGGGAGGTCCCCTTCAAAGGTGACGCCGTCCAAGGTGATCTGGTGTTGTTGTGTCTTCATGGCGTGTCTCACTCAGAATACGGTGACGACCAGCACGTCGGCCTCAATGACGACGCACACGGTCAACGAGTTGCCGCTCAGGTCCGAGCCCCGGACCATCCAGTCGGACTGATGGTGGTACGGGTCGCTCTTCTCGATGCCCGTCGGATGCGTGAGGCAGTGACGGACATCGTCCTCGATGAGGCCAAGCGCGGGCATCTTCTCGAACAGGGCGTGATTGGTGAACGCGATGAGACCCTGAGCGGCCATACTCACGATCGTCTGCAGCGCCTCATCACGTCCCATTAGCGTTATTATGGGTCATAATGACCCCTCTGTCACCTACTGGGAAATACCCAAGAAGCGGGTGACTTTCGGGACTCGACGCCAGAGTCCCTTCGGGCGCGCCATCGTTTCGCGGCACACCTCTCAGAGCTCCCTTCCCTCCTCTGAACGGTCGCGGCCCCGAGCTTCTCGGTGGAGGAGTCGAACGGCGCGCGCGTCACCATCGTTGGCGCGGCTCGCGACGAAGTGACGCCAAGTGCCAGGATGCATGGTCTTCTGAATGATTTTGCGTTGACGGGTGAGCTGCTGCGTGAGCGCTCGGCTAGCGATGGCCTTCCGGATTGAGAGCTGCTGCGAAAGGCTTTTCTTGTCGGCACCCGAGATGGGTAGCGCCGCTATCAAGGCTCGCTGGCGCCGGTACTTGCCGTTGAGCCGTCGGCGCTCGTTGGTGGCGTTGTGTCGGTAACCGCTCCAGGAGTGTTCGCGTTCGAGACGCGCCTGGTCGAGAGACTGCTCGTACTCCTTCCACAGGCTCTGAGGCACGATGGCCGGGACGGGAGAGTATCGATGGATCGCGCGTCCTGCAGCTTCTAGCTCGTGCACGCACGCTGCCTGGAAGGCTCCGAGCCGTTGGCAGAGCCGTGGCTTGCTGAACTGGCGATCTACGAACGACGCCTTCACACGAACGCCCTGCTCGACATCCTCGAACACGAGGCTGAACCGCCACCGGCTGCCGACAACATGACGATGGCAATCGAAGCAACGGTCCACAACGCCGGTAAGCGACTAGGCATGGCAATCCGAAACCGTCCTCCGGCAACCGAAGGTTCGTGCGGAAACGATTGAGTATACCAGCAAGGGACTGGCAACCCCAGGGCATCGCGGCGTGCTGCGCAGACCGGGACGATACGAATGCGGGGGGGGGAAACGCCGGGAGCACTTTCGGAACTCGGACTACGGTGCGCGGTCGTACACCCTCAGATAGGAGCCGTCTTGGCTTGGGAACTCGATCGTGAGTCGATCCTCCTGCACGCAGTAACCGTGGGCCTGCTCGAAATAAATATACGTGCCAGCTTCGCCATAAGCCCATGGTTCGTCAGAACCGCGGTGTCCTACGGAAGAAAGCGTAATGCAATCGCAGACGCCGTCGTCGATGGTGCAGCCCTCAGGGCAGCTTTCGTCGACCTGCGCCAGGCACTCTTCGGTCACCATCGTGTGTCCCACGATCTCGAAATCCTCGAGAGCGCGTAACGTACCATTGCTCCGGAACTCGAGCGAAGCGTCTAAGGAGAACGGAAAGTCCAGGTAGTGCTCGAACGGGCCGCATGCCTCGTACGGGTCGCCGACCGTGAAAAAGGCTCCGGTGACTTGTTGCATCGATCCGCATGCTCCAGTCAGAGTCCAGCTGCCCTCCAACTCTCCGCCGCACGGCTCGAACGGCACATCGGTGCATCGATGATCAACGATGTCGTCGGATTCTGCGCGAACCGTGAAATCTGTGAAGATCGAGGCACTCGCCTCGGAACTTCCGTCGAGCACCTCGGTGTCGACCAGGCACCTCCAACCGTCCTCTGTGAGTGCGGCGGCACACTCTGTGGGCGCGTCGTTCTCGGTGCTGGTCGCGAGCGATAGGAGAAAGCGCTCGTTCAGTACTGCATCGGGCGCCTTGACCCGATAGACGCAACTCTGAAACCGACCTGAGGAGTAGATGCCGTCACATGCTTCCCGCGAAAGACTGACTTCCGCGTTTGAGTCGAGTGCACCCGGGGGTAAGTACACACTCGCTCCGTCCTCGAGAAACAGGGTCGCGCCGGCCTGCGCGTCGACCATCATACTGACGCGTTGATCTCCTGTCTTCGTCGGTGCGCCGGAGTCTGATGCACTGGAGCATGCTGCCGCCCCGACAAGGACGAGGAGAGCTGCGGCGTGCGAGATCTTGAGGCTAAGCATGTTCATTGAAAGTCAACGTACCATTCCCAGTCTTTTCCCTCAATCCGCCGCCACCGTATGTGCGATGCGAGAAGGCAACCTTCCCAGGGCTATGCCTCGGTAGTTGGTTTCTTCATCGCCTCGACCCGCTCGAACCATGCGTTGAGTCGAGATCGAGATTGGACGTTCTCGAAGATCGGAAAGGGGCTGATGCAGGTGAGCGCGCCGTGCATCGCCACGTCGGCGACACTCAGGGTATCGCCGCAGACGAAATCTCGTTCTCCGAGCTCTCGCTCGAAGTAATCCAAGTTTTCGTGCACCCAAGCGTGTGCATCGGTCCGGCCGTTGCGCTTGAGTATGCGTTTCGCGACCGCGTGCATGATCAATGGACCGCCGAGCTTGACCGCCAAACCCTCGCCGGCCCCAAAGCGGCTGCGCTCCGCAATGACCTTGGATGCCTTGGTGGCTTCGCGCCACGTTCCATAGAGTACTGGCGGAAGAGACTGAATCAACTCGTCGTCAACCCATCGTTCCATCGCATCGGAACGCGACCGCGTCGCTTCGGCGGTTGGTGTGAAACGAATCGTTTCCGGAAATGCTTCGTCGAGAAACGACAAAATCCGCGTGGAGTCCCAGACGGCAGTGTCACCGACCTGGAGGACCGGGACCTTCCGCGGCGCACCGTCTGGTAGTGAAGGCAATTCCACTTTGGAACGCGGGCTCACCTCGACCTCTTCGAACGGGATGCCTTTGAGTTGAAGGCCTGCACGAACCTTGTTGCAAAAGGGGCACAGAGCGAACTGATACAGGGTTGCGGTCATAGTCTGTCGACGGGCCTACGGGGTCGGTGGACTTCGTGCAAGTGACCTGCTCCGGGTGCAGTGATGCAAGTAAAGATCGAGAAGAAATAGACCTTCGTAGCCGATTAGAAAATCATCGCGGCGCGGAGCTGCACGGTCCAGAGCCACGCGTCGTTGAAGCCCGCATTCGTGAAGGCCTTGCCTGGTTGCATCATGCCGGTTTCGAGGTCGATCCAGACGATGTCCCTCGCGCCCATCTTGGCTCGGAGGGC
>CAZHPJ010000315.1:0-4014 GCA_964534585.1 uncultured Sandaracinaceae bacterium
GTCACGGTGACGAAGCAGTGAGGCTGATCTGCGCCCACAAAGGTTTGTCGCAGTTTGGTTTGGACCCTTCGGGAAAGGGGGCTGTCCCCGTCAAAGTTGGTCGACCGTTTGCAGGGTCGCTTTGGAGCGGTTGAGGGTGTAGAAGTGGATGCCTGGGGCCCCCTTGGCGAGTAGGGCGCGGCACTGTTGTGCTGCGAAGCTCACCCCTGCTCGAAGAGCCGCCTCGTCGTCTTCATCGGCTTCGCGGAACGCGTTTTCGAGGTCAGGAGGGATCGTCGTTCCTGGCGACAGCGATGCGATGCGCTGCAGGTTGGCCAGGTTCAAGACGGGCATCACCCCCGGCACGATCGGCACGTTGACGCCCGCTGCGCGGACCTTGTCGACGAAGCTCCAGTACCGGTCATTGTCGAAGAAGAGCTGCGTGATCAAGAACTCGGCGCCGGCGTCGACTTTGCGCTTGAGATTGCGGATGTCGGTTTCGAGGCTGGGGGCCTCGTGGTGCTTCTCGGGGTAGCAGGCGCCGCCAATGCCGAGCGCGAACCGCTCGCGCACGAACGTGGCGAGCTCGCTGGCGTAGCGAAAGCCGCCTTCAACGGGCGTCCAGTCGGTCGCGCCCTTGGGAGGATCGCCCCGCAGGGCGAGGATGTTGTCGATGCCACAGGCCTGCATGTGGCGAAGCGTCCCTTCGAGCTCGGATTGCGTCGTTCCTGTGCACACGAGATGCGCCATGGCGGTGAGCCCGAACTTCTCTTGGAGCTCGATCGCCAGGTCCGCCGTCCGCTCGCGCGTCGTGCCCGCCGCCCCGCATGTGATCGAGACGAAGCCTGGCTGGATCGTCCCGAGGCGCTCGACCGCCCGAAACAACGCCCTGCGTCCCGCTTCGTTCTTCGGCGTGAAGAATTCGAGCGAGAGTACCGGGGCCTCCTTGGCCGTGTACAAATCGGCGATACGCATAGGCGGCACTCTATACGGGCAATCGGCGCCTTCGGGCAAGACGGCAAGTGAGGAGGATCAAAAACATCGGCATGATCCCGAGCGCAGCGACAGCGTCAGGGCCAGCGTCGGCGTCAGGGGGGCTTGATCGGAGCCCCCACATGGGGGTAAGCACGCACCATGTTGCGCGCCGCTCTCATCCTATCGCTCATCGTCACCCTGCCGGCTTGCTCTCGCTCGAAGATCAACGAAGCGAAATGGAAGGAGGCGGGCGCCCAAGCGGTGCTCCCGTTGAAGAAGAACCTCAAGAAGGCGCTCGTCACGGGACTGGAGGATGGGCCGGTAGAAGCGATTTCTGCGTGTCTCGTCGAAGCGCCGAAGGTCGCCGAGACCGCAAGCAGCGGGGCGATCAAAGTCGGCCGCACGAGTCGGAAGCTACGCAATCCGAACAACGCCCCCAAGCCCTGGATGGAGCCGCTCCTTCGAGTCTACGAGACCGAACCCGAGCAGAGAGAGCCCCGCGCCGTCTTGATCGACGAAAAGACGGTTGGCTACGTCGAGCCCATCTTTCTGCAGCCTCTTTGCGTGACGTGCCATGGCGCCGAGCTAGCGCCGGATTTGCAGGCGAAGCTCAAAGAGCTCTACCCGTTCGACCAGGCGATCGGCTATGCGCCTGGCGATTTCCGCGGTGTCTTCTGGGCCGAGCTCCCACGGAACTGATCGAGCCTTCCGCGTCAGCCCATCGTGGCGATTCTCTCAGGCTCGATACGGGGCGAGCAGTTCTTCGGTCACAACCCACAGCCGCTGCGCAGCTTCATGGTCTTGGGCCTGCGGCGACGGCTCGCTCAGCTCGGAACGCGAGAAATATCGTCCTGTCGTCGATTGCAAGGACGCGTCGGTCGCGAGATAAACGAGGGATTCCGCGCTTCGTTCGGGCGTTAGAAGCGTCGGCCGTATGAGGAAAAACGCAAACCGGACCAACGCGCCGGCGTCATCTCGCAGATTGCTGATCACGGCGCCGGGGTGGATAGAGTTCACCGTAATCCCATCGTCGGCCACCCTCCGCGCCAGCTCCCGCGTAAAGAGCTCCAAAGCAAGCTTCGAATGCGCGTACGCTGTCTTTCCACTGTAGCCCCTATTGAGCTGCAGGTCATCGAAGTTGAGGCCGTTTCGCGCCAAGCGATGCACTCGTGAGCTCACGTTGATGATACGCCCGGGCGCGCTCTCGATCATGCGAGGGAGCAGCAGCTTGGTGAGGAGAAAAGGCCCTAGGTGATGCAGCGCAAAGGTGACCTCGAATCCATCCACCGATTCCCGGCGCTCCTTGGAAATCGTGCCGGCATTGTTGATGAGTACGTGAAGGCGGGGCTGCTCTTCGAGGAAGCGCGACGAGAAGGCGCGAATCGAGTCAGTCGACGTGAGGTCGAGCGCCATCGCATGTACCTCGTTGCTAGTGGCCTCGGTAATCTCGCTTGCGACCGCCCGACTTCGCTCCAAGTCGCGCGCCGCGATCACCACATGCGCGCCGAGCTTGGCCAGCGCGTTCGCAGTTGCCATTCCGATTCCAGACGAGCCACCGGTGATGAGAACGGTCTTGTCACGAATGTTCCACACGCGGCGGGAGCCTAACACGAGCCGCGCGTCGGAATCACTGGAGAGAAATGATGATGGTCCCTGTTTCGGAGCCGCTGCCTTCGGAGGTGCCCGAATCGGTGACGACCACGACGTCGATCGTGCGTCCCGGGCGTTCTCGGTCGCCTTCTTCCGATGCAATGCGGACTTCGACGGTATCGTCGACCTGTTGGGCGGAGTACGTCGTCAGCAGGTAGTCACCGGCTTCGTAGCCGTATCCTTCGCCGGCGTCCTCGTACAGTACGCCTTGTGCGCGGCCCTGAGCGTTCAACGACACCACGAGCGTGAGCGGCTCGAGCAGCGGCTCGCTCGTGCTTTGAACGATCCGTCCCAAGGGCACAATGGCACCTCCACGAATTCTCAACACTGGCAGCTCGGGGGTCTGCGACGGATCTTCGCCGACCATCGTGAATTCGCGCCATATGCCGGACGGCGTTTGGAAGGCATGCGGGTCGCCCTCGGTCAGGACCGGCTCGACCAACACATCGTTGCCGATCAAGAAAGCGTGGTCTTCGGCACGTAGAGAAGCGTCGGCCGGGTCTGCGAAGAAGACGGGGCGCCAAACCGGTAGCCCCGTGAGGGAGGCTTCGCGGAACAAGGTGTAGATGTACGGAAGCAACCGGTAACGCCGTTCGATCGACGCACGCGCGATCGCTTCGACTTCCGGCCCGAATGACCACGGCTCCTGAGGCGGTGAGAGTTGTACTGTGTGCGTTCTGCTGAAGGGAAAGAAGGCGCCAACGCCGATCCAGTGCGCATAGAGCGAGTCACTCGGCGCTCGAAAGAAGCCGCCGATGTCAGGGCCCGCGAAGGGTTGACCGGACAGGCCCATGTTGAGCGTCATCGTCACCGACCAGTAAAGATGGTCCCAGCTCGCCGAGTTGTCTCCGGTCCACATCGCGGCGTAGCGCTGTCCGCCCGTATAGTTCGAACGCGAAAGCAAGAACGGACGACGTTCAGGGCGCGCCGACTTCATCCCTTGATGGGTCGCCTGTGCCATCAACATGCCGTATGCGTTGTGGTAACGTGCATGCGTTCCCGGGGGCAGGTCGCCGCCACCGCGATGCAGGAGATCTTCGGGGAACGGGACGCCGGGTGGCGTCACGATCGAAGGCTCGTTCAGGTCGATCCAAATGCCGTCGATTCCCTTGTCGAGGAACCCGGGGATGTAGCTAGCCCACCATGCGCGGGCAGCGGGATCGGTGTAGTCGGGCCAGACCGAGTCGCCTGGCCAACTGCCTTGGACGAAGAGCTCGCCGTCGGGTTTGCGGATGAAATGGTCCCCCGCGAGCCCTTCGTCATACACGGGGAAGCCCGGCTCGAATTTCACGCCTGGGTCGAGGATCCAGACCGACTTGAATCCCTTGCCGTGGAGGTAGTCGTTCAGGCCATTAGGGCTCGGGAACGATTCTTCATCGAAGGTGAAGATGCGAAAGCCGTTCATGTAGT
>CAZHPJ010000316.1:0-4007 GCA_964534585.1 uncultured Sandaracinaceae bacterium
AGTCCCGCCCCCGGCACTAGTTTGCGTTTCCAGTTTCTCTCGAAAGGATCTGGCCAAGGCTAGGGCGCCGGCCGGACTTCTCGTGGGTTGGTCTTACTCGCCTCGCGCAGTTTCTTGACGAGCCGTTGGAAACGACGGTCCGCGCGCAGGCTTGTAAGATCCGCGTCGCCCTGCAGGAGTCGCGCATCCTGAAAGCTGTTTTCGGCAGCGCGATCGAGATATGCGAAGGCTCCATCCAAGTCGGCCTGAAGCGCCCTCGAGCACGCCAGGTTGTAGAGGGGCTCCCATGCGTCGGGCCGGATCGTCGCGGCACGTTGGAAATACGTTTCGGCCTTTTCAGGTTCGCGCATTCGGTGTGAGCATACGCCCGCTTGAAAGGTCGCCTGGAAGTTCTCTGGCCACTTCTCTATAGCCCGCTCGTACCATTCGCGCGCCTCGGCGTAGTTCCCTTGCCGGAAGTAGAGTCCGCCGTATTCCAAGTAGGCGCGTGGATAGTCCTCGTCGGTTTCGAGGGACTTCGCGTACCATCGCTCCGCTTCTTTGGGTCGTTTGCGTTTGAGCTCCAGAAATCCGCGCGCCAGCATGGCCTCGACGAAGTCCGGGTTGAGTCGCAGCGCCTCAGTGAGCTTGGCCTCCGCAAGCTCGAACTGGCCGCGCCGCGAGTAAATCTGCGCGAGCGCGCTCATCACGCGCGGTTGGTGCGGTTCATCTGCAAGTGACCGTAGGTACTGCTCTACAGCCTTGTCGTCATGGCCCATGCGCGATTCACAGAGGGCAAGCGTGTTCCTAGCGGACACATGATGTGGAACGATTGCGAGAAGCTCCTCCAGAATCGCTTTCGCTTCCTCGAACTGAAGGTCGCGGGCCAGGTGTCGCCCGCGTTCGAGCATCGCGTAGATCTTGATGCCGTCCTTCGGATCCATGTTTTCCACGGCTTCTCGGGTGCTCGCCTCGCCGATGTAGCCCAGCGCTTGCAGCATTTCCGTGGTTTCTTCGTCGAGCGGATTGGCGGTCGCGCGAATACCAAACCTTTCGCTGTCCCGCAGAACGCGATCGAGCTCGCCATCGAGCTCCGAAGTCTGACTCTCGTGCTCACTGCCCTCCGTTTCGAGGAGGTTCTTTCGTTCACCGGGATCGGTGGCACGATCATAGAGCTCGGGACGCGGAGCGCGGATATAGGTCCAGGAGCCGTTTCGCACACCCAAGAGTGGCGCCATGCCAAAGCCAAGTTGGGCTAAGAGCGACTCGGAGTACTGCGGCTCGCCTGGCGGTGCGACCTTTCCCTCGAGCGCCCCGCTGAGGTCGAAGCCCTGATTCGTCGGGATAGGATATCCCAGCATCGAAAGCACGGTCGGAAACAGGTCGACCCCCCGCGCGTCACCTCGATAGACGGTACCGGGCGGGAGGGTTGCTGGATGGCGAAAGATCATGGGAACCCGGATCGTCGATTCATAGATGAACACCGCATGGGTTCGCTCGCCATGCTCGCCGAGGCTCTCTCCATGGTCCGCGGTGAACACGACCAACGTGTCATCGAGCACGCCTTGCTCGTCCAGCGCGTCCAAGAGCCTCCCCACCTGACGATCGGCCGACGCGATCTCCGCGTCGTAGGGCGTGACCGAGAGTGCCCGATCTGCAGCTCCGGGCGTATGCGGCTGATGGGGATCGAACAAGTGCACCCAAAGAAAGAATGGCTTTCGCCCGCTCTCACGCTTCCCGGACCACGCGTGCAGCCACTCGATCGCCCTTTGCACGGTGCGACGTGCCGGACGCTCGCGAATCATGAACATCCGTGGTTCGTCTTCGTTCCATAGATTGTCGTCGTAGCCGTCGAAGCCTTGATCGAGGTTGTACCTGTGGTGCAGTACGAGGGCTGAAACGATCGCCTGTGTCGAGTATCCCTTTTTCTGCAGGATCTCGGCCAGCGTCGTCACCTCGTCTGGCACGCGATAGGACCCGTTGTCCCGCACCCCGTGCGCAGGTGGGTAGAGCCCGGTGAACATCGAGGTATGAGAGGGGAGTGTGATCGGGGCAACGGAGACTGCGTGTTCGACGCGTACGCCCTCGCGTGCCAGCTGATCGAGGCGCGGCGTACGTGCGAAATGATAGCCGTACGATCCGAGATGGTCCGCCCGCAATGTGTCAATCGTGATCACGAGCACATGCTTCGGCGCTCTAGCTGCTTCGGATCCGTGCTTGGAGCTGCAGCCACACAGGAGCAGAAACACGAAGATGGGCGCGGCGCATCTCGAATAGCCTCTCATCGAGTTGGTTTTAGTCGAGAAATTGTGTATCGTCGATCGTGCGATCTCGATAGGTTGCCGATGAAAGAGGGGGAATATGAAACGTGTCGCTGGATGGGCGCTGGCCTTGGGCTGCGTCATGGTTGTTTCGAGCACGGTGCGGGCGGACGTCTCGCTGATCGATGCATCGGGTCTCGAGTATTTCGTTCAAACCGATACGACTCCAAGTAGCTCGTCTGCATCAGGTGCCGCAAGCGATGCGACGTACACCATGGCTGTTCCATCGACGACGAGCGGTGGTGGCGCGACGACAACCACCTTGGCCGACGCTTTCGATGGGTACGGAGCGCTCGTGGTGAACGGCACCTACTTTACGAACAACGGGCCGGGTACGCTCGTTTGCAATGGTCGAGAAATCATGTTCGCCACGCAGACGATCGGGGATCTCGAGGTGACGCGGCGGGCATTCGTCCCTGACGACGACGAGTTCCTGCGTTGGCTGAACGTGGTGACCAATATCGGGAGCGCTGCCGTCGACGTGACGGTGTCGACGGACAACAACCTCGGCTCCGATGAAAACACGGAAATAACCGCGACATCGAGCGGCGATCTCATCCAGAATACGACCGACCTCTGGATTGCGACCGGTGGAGACTATGGCGACCCGCGACTCGGACACGTCCTGCAGGGGGCTGGAGCAGCGGTTGGCCTTGCTTCGGTGACTGGTTTCGATAGCAACACCCCAGAGTGGATCTATGACACGTTTTCTCTTCCCGCAGGGGAGACTGCCATCCTCATGTTCGTTGTCTCGGGACAGCCGACCAAGCTAGCCGCGGCGGAGCAGGCGGCAGCCATTGCCGAGCTAGGCGGTTCGATTCCGGCCTGCATGACGAACGAAGAAGCTGCTACGATCAAGAACTTCGTCGTCGACCGCTGCGACGTCGACGACGACTGCGACGACGGTGATGTCTGCACCGGTTTGGAGACTTGCCAGAACAATCTCTGTGTAGATGGCAATCCGCTGATCTGTCCCGGTCCCGAGGCCTGTGATCCAGTAACCGGATGTCCTGACGGCGGAAGCGGCGGCGTAGGCGGAAGCGCTGGTGCTGGTGGTGCCGGAGGAAGCGGCGGAAGTGCTGGAACCGGCGGAGGCAACGGAGGCGGCGGTTGCGCTGTCAGTGCAAAGGACGGCAGCGACACGGCTGGGATATTGTTCCTCACCGTGCTCGGACTTGTCGCAGTCCGACGACGTCGACGAATCTAGATCACGCTTTTGTTGGCGCTAAACACGGCCCGACCCGGGTTCCCTGGGTTGGGCCGTCGTTGTTGGTGTCCGCCCAGGTTGGCGTCTGTCACCGGTGGCCAGCGCCGGTGCATCGGACCGCGTTCGCGCTGGGTCTACGCCGCGCGCGTTGCGCTGTCGAGCTTGTTTGCTTCGTCGACGAACAGGCGCCGTTCAGCGTTGACCAGCTCGAGCAGTTGCCTCTGGTCGATCAGGCTGGCGTCGAGGAGGGCGCGCATGTAGCCGTCGGCGTAGCCGCGGGCCTGGGCCAGCGTGGCATAGTTGGCTCCGCTAAAGCGGGTTTCGATTGTTTTTCGCACGAGGCCGCGCAGGGTTCCCTTGAGCTCGTCTAGGTTCATGGCCGTTCCTTCCTAAGACCGCAGTGTCCGTTTAGGGCTGCCGGGGTCAAGAAAACGGCGGGCCCAACGGGACTAGAAGCAGGTCAGCTCTCGAAAGTCGTGGATGCGCTTATCGAGGTGTTC
>CAZHPJ010000317.1:0-3999 GCA_964534585.1 uncultured Sandaracinaceae bacterium
GACCCAGTTGGCCCAGGCTTCAGGGATCGACGTCACTGCATCCACGCGAAACGCTACCACCGGAAGCCACTTGGGCTTGACCGGCGGGCGTCGTAGACGAAGGCCTGCCTGCTGGGGCGTGTGAGTGCCCTTCTTCTCGTTGCAGGCGTAACAAGCCATGACGATGTTTTCCCAGTTGGTTCTTCCACCCTGCGACTTGGGAACCACGTGGTCGTAGGTCAGCCCGCGCAGGCGATGACGCGCGCCACAGTACTGACACCTGAAGTCGTCACGCATCGCGACGTTGATTCGCGAGAACTTGATGGCGCGCTTACGGCCGGCGATCATTCGAAGCAGGCGCACCACGGCGGGCATCTTGATGGTGATGGTGACGGAGCGAATGTCCTCGTCGTACTCCTCGACGACCTCGACCTTCCCATCGAAAATCATGCAGACAGCGCGTTGCCAACTGATGATGCGATGGGGCTGATAACCCTGGTCTAAGACAAGCGTTCGCATTCCGTTCGACGCCTCATATAGCGCAAATGGGCGAAGAAGTGAACCGGCCCCGTGTTGCGCCGCGGCAACACTTGTAATGTGGATCTCAGCCGATACCGTTGGCGTCCCCGGGAGGATTCGAACCTCCGACCTTCGGTTTAGGAAACCACTGCTCTATCCTACTGAGCTACGAGGACTTAGGTGGCGGCGTATAGCACGCGCCAGCAGAAACGCGCGAGCGGTTGACGTGAGTGGCCGTGCCGTACTACTTCTGCTCAGTTAGAGCAGGAGCGGCACAATCACTGGCGAACGACGATACCCGGCACCGGTCATAGCGGTTTCAAACCCATCAGTGGCGCCACTGCCCAAGAGCCCGAAGCGGAAAAGTCGCAGTACGCTGCCGGACGACCTCCTCTTTCGCAGCGACGAGGAAGCCGCTCGACGGCTCGCGCTCAAGAGCCTGGCCGCCGCCCGAGCCGCGGAGCGGAGGCTCGACGATCGCTTCGACCGGGAAGCACTCCACGAGTTCCGGGTTTCCGTCCGGCGGCTCCGCAGCCTGTTGCGAGCGTACCGGCCTCAACTCGAAACCGCGGTGCGTGCCAAGGACCGAAAGAGGCTTCGAGCCATCCAGGCCGCGACCGGTGAAGGCCGCGAAGCCGAAGTGGCCCTCGAGTGGCTCACGAAGCAGCATGCTGACCTGGCGCCCGAGCACCTCGCCGGTCTCAACTGGCTATCGGCGCTCCTGCTCGAACGTCGGCGGAAGTGCGCCGAAAACCTCGACGCCAGCGTGCGGACAACGTTCAGACGTACCGCCGAGAAGCTCGAGGAGAGGCTGGCCATCATGCACAGTGAGCAAAATCTTCTGGCCGATCAGCCCCACGTGAGCTTCGCCAGAACGCTGGCAAACCTGACCGAAGCCCATGCCACCGACCTTCTGGCGAACCTCGGTCAAATCGCGAGCATGGATCATGCCGAACAGCTTCACCGAGCGCGCATCACCGGCAAGCGACTGCGCTACATCCTCGAACCCATACGAGCGTACACCAACGAAGCGCAGTCGGTCGTGAAGCGGAGCAAGCGGCTTCAAGACGTACTCGGCGATTTGAACGACGTCCACGTGCTCATGCGCGAGATCGACCAATCGTTCGAGGCTTCGATGCAACAGAGGGCAGGACGCCTGCGTGAGTCTCTGCGAAAGGGCGACCTCGAGCGTGCGCGGCGCGAGGTGGTGGTGAGCGAATGGGCCGGCCTCGTCGAGCTCTACGAACGCCTCGAGAAAGAGCGGCGCGAGCTCATAGGACAGCTCCGCGATCGGTGGCTCAGCGGCGACCTCGATGCGCTCATAACCCGAACTCGAGACCTCGCCCAGCAATTGCGAACGCTAGACCAGCAGCCCCACGACTAGTAGTCGAGGATGGTGATCACTCGGCTGCGGGATAGCTTCTTCGTGCCTTCGAGCATGACCAGGTTGATCAGGAAGACGAAGGCCGCGACTTCGGCGCCGCACTGCTGAACCAGCTCGCCGGTGGCTTTGGCGGTACCGCCGGTGGCGATCAGATCGTCGACCACCACGACTCGGTCGCCGCGAGTGAGCGCATCCCGGTGAATTTCGACCGCGTCGCTTCCATACTCGAGCTCGTACTCGGCGCGATACGTCGCAGCGGGGAGCTTGCCCGGCTTACGAACGGGAATGAAGCCGACCCCGAGCTTGTCGGCCAAGGCGGCGCCGAACATGAATCCCCGGGACTCGATACCTATGACCGCGTTCACCGGCTCCTTGTCGAGCGCCTCTTCCATCAGCTGGATGCACACGCGAAATGCGTGGACATCTGCTAGGAGTGGCGTGATGTCCCTGAAAAGGATGCCCTCCTTCGGAAAGTTGGGCACGTCTCGAATGCATCCACGCAAAAAACTCAAGCGCTCGTCGGTCATGATCCCCCTGCCAGTCCAGCCACGTAGGCCGCAACACCCAGATGACCCGGCTGCGTCGCCTCGATGCTCAGCGGTGTGACGGAGATGAGCCCCTCGTCGAGCGCCTCGGTGTCGGCGCCTTCGACCCGCTCGCTCTTGACGGTGCCGGGACCGCCGATCCACAAGTAGTGGCGCCCGCGGGGGTCATCGCGCACCTCGACCTCGTCAGAATACAATCGCAATCCGAGCCGTGTCGCGCGAACCCCCTTTGGAGGGACCGATGGGAAGTTGACGTTGAGCAGGACCGCCTGGCCCGCCGGCGCCGTCATCTGAAGGAGCTGCTTGCAGAAGCGTTTGGCATACTGCGCAGCGCCCTCCATGTCCGCAGAAGAATTGGAAAAGGCGATGGAGGACACGCCTCGAAGCGCACCTTCGCGAGCGGCAGCCACGGTGCCCGAGTAATGCACGTCGTTACCCAGGTTGGGTCCGTGGTTGATGCCAGACACGACCAGATCGGGCCTACGCGGCAAGAGGTCTTTCAAGAAGAACGCGACGTACACACAGTCTGCTGGCGTACCGTCGACTGCCCATACGCGTTTCTCCACCTCGTGGAAGCGGAGCGGATGATGGAGCGTGATCGAGTGGCTCTTTGCGCTTTGCTCGGTCTGGGGCGCGACGGTGTACACATCGGCGAACGTGGCTAACGCTGTACGCAGCGCGACGATGCCTGCCGAATCGGCCCCATCGTCATTAGAAACCAGAAGGAGTGGGCGATCCGACATGCGCTCAACGACCTATCGCGGAAGCGCACGCCAAGCAACGGGATTGCCGGAGGGCCGGTGACAATTTGGGTGACAGTGAGGGGGGCGCAAAGGCCGAGACCCCGCTTTTTGCAGGGTCTCGTTGGTCGGGGCGACTGGATTTGAACCAGCGACCCCCTCACCCCCAGTAAGGTGCGCTACCAAGCTGCGCTACGCCCCGTCCGCCCTCTTGTCGAGGGCAGGCGACTCTAACCCAGGACGCCCCAAACGCAAACCAAAGGCCGACCGAAAGCAGGGCAAGAGGCACTGAGAAGCCCACGGAGGAACAGCTCAGACCTCTGGAACGCGGCCAGCTGTAACCGGGACCACTTTGTGAACCGTCACCTGGAGCGGTGGAGCTTCCGCGGGCTGGCCTTGGGCCTTGATGAGCTGCTCGCGCAGCTCCGCAAGCTGCTGACGGAGGCCAAGAAGCTCGGCGCGCAATGCGACCTCACGCTGTGCACGGGGCTCCGGCGGGCTGCTACGCTGATGGCGCCCGAGCTCACGGATGCGTTTGCGAGCGCCTGGGATCGTGTAGCCCTCGTCGTGCAGGAGCTGGCGAATGAGCATCGCAAGCTCGACATCTCTGCGGCTGTACTGACGATGCGCGCCCCGAGTTTTCTTGGGACGCAGCGCGGGAAACTCGGTTTCCCAGTAGCGAAGCGCATGTGCCTTGACGCCGACGATGCCCGCGACCTCGCCAATCTTGAAAAACAGCTTATCAGGCAGTTGGGTACGCCGTGTCATGGCTCGAGCTCAGAGACCTTCGTGCGAGTCGGCACCGCTGTCGTCGGAGCGGTCCGGGTTGAGC
>CAZHPJ010000318.1:0-3995 GCA_964534585.1 uncultured Sandaracinaceae bacterium
GGGTTGCGATCATCCAACTGCATCTGAGCGCTGGAGATGTGGAGGCCGCGAGGTCGGCGCTGAGCATGGCAAGGTCGAGAAACCTCGATAGTCGATCGCTGACCGAGACCCAGGCACGCATCGAGGCTGCGCTGGGCCAAACCGAACAGATGCGAGCTACGATCACCCGGCTCCGCGGGCAATCCCGAGGCGAGGCCCGCCTGGTCGCCGCGTCTTTCATCGTGGAGGGCCAGCTCGAGGCTTCCCTAGGGAACATCGACGAAGCGCTGGCCGCGTACACAGCTGCCGACACCGCAAACCGTGCAACGCCTGCGCTGCGATACGCTGCCGAGCTTGCCCTCGAGTCGGGACGAACCACGCAGGCGCGCCGCCTTTATCGGACACTCTGCATGCGTCAGCCGGCTGGACCGGCATGCGCCCAAGAGGCCCGGCTTGCGAAGGAACCCAGGGAAGCGCCAGCCAAACGGTCCATACCTTGACCGTTTCGTCTGGATCGAGAACGCTTATCAAGGGGGCGTACCATCCGAGAATACAAAGAACAGACCGACTCCCTAGAAGCGCCGGAGCTCGACCTACGTGAGGTCGTGCACGTGCTGCGGGAGTACAAGTGGCTGATCGCGGGAATCACCGCCGTGGTGGTCGTAGCCGGAATCGTGTGGACTATTCCAACCCCGAAGATCTACGAGGCCACCACCACCGTCGAGTACGACCCCAATCCCTCCAGGCCACTCGGTGGACAGGTTCAGGATGTGGCAGATCCCATCGGCAACTTCTGGGCAACGAGGGAGTTTTTCGGCACGCAGAACCTGGTGATCGCCAGTCGGGATGTCGCGGGACGCGTCGTGCAGAAGCTGGGTTTGCACGAAGACCCGACCTATCTGAGCCAAGACGACGATACGTTGGGCGAGACCGGCGACGTCGAAGCAACCACGCTCGCTCTCCAGTCTCGTCTCACCGTCGAGCCCGTCCCCGAAACACGACTCGTTCGGATCCACGCTCGGGACGTGAATCCTGAGCGTGCCCGGCTCATCGCCGACACGGTGGCCAGCTCCTACGTCGCGAAGACGATCGAAGACCGCCTCGAGTCGACCGATCGCGCCAAGGACTGGCTGGAAAACCAACTCGCGACCCTCCGCGATGAGCTCGAGGAAGCCGAGCTCGCGCTGCACAGCTTCAAGAAGGGGCACAATGTGTTATCGGTCTCGATGGAGGACCGACAGAACCTCGTCGCACGCGATGTGCAAACGACGCACAGCAAGCTTACCGAAACACGCAACCGACGCATCGAGCTCGAAGCTCGATTGAAACGCCTCAAAGCCTCGCTTGGCAAGGGATCCGGCTCGGTCGACCCTGCGGTCATGGCAGAGCATCAGGAGTTGAGCGCGCTGGTAACCGAGCTTCGCAGCGATAAGCAGGAGCACGAAAGCCTAGCCATCAAATACGGCGAAGAGCACCCAACGATGAAGGCGCTTGCCGAAGAGATCGAGGTGCTCGAGGCGCAGCTCACCCAGGCGAAAGCCGCGATCATCACGTCCGCCGAGCACGATGTGGACCAGATAAAGGCCGTCGAGGCAGGACTTCGCTCCGCGGCCGGCGAGGCGTACTCAGCGGGCCTAAATTTGAATCTCCGCGAGATCGAGTACAGGCGCCTGAATCGCGATCGAGACAACAAAGCGAAACTCTACGAGATCGTCTTGCAGCGACTGACGGAAACCGACCTCACGAGGATGCTCAAGACGACATACGTCCGGGTGCTCGATCGCGCGCTCCTCCCGGTGACACCAGTGAGCCCAAACTTCGTGAAGAACGTCGGGTCCTCTTTGCTGGCGGGTCTCTTGCTCGGTCTCGCGGCGGCCTTTTTCATGAGCCGACTCGACCGCACGGTTCGCTCGGTGGAGTCGGTCGAGGGTCTCGGCATCACGGTCCTTGGCGTGATCCCACATCTAGACGTCGGCGAGGCGCGGTCGAAGCCCAAGGCCCGGTCCGGACCGACGAAAGTCAGCCCTCCCTCCGGGCCAGGTGAGCTCATCGTCGTCGACGAGCCGATGTCGCCGGCGGCTGAGACGTTTCGGATGATCCGCACGAATCTGACCTTCATGTCGGTGGACGATCCGCTCCGAAGCTTCGTGGTGACAAGCGCGCTGCCGCTCGAAGGGAAGACCACGGTAGCAAGTAACTTGGCGATCAGCTTGGCCCAGTTCGGCCGCTCGGTGCTTCTGGTCGACTCGGACTTGCGGCGACCCAGGCTTCACCGTGTTCTCGAGGTCGACAACGACCTGGGTCTCACGGCGCTGATCGGCGGACGCACCACGCTGAGTGCAGCCCTGCACACGACCAAGATAGACGGGCTGAGCGTGTTGACCTCGGGGCCGATTCCACCCAACCCATCCGAATTGCTTCACTCGGCTGCCTTTGCTCGCGTCAAGGAAGAGCTCTTGGCGCGATTCGACTATGTCCTGTTCGACAGCCCACCCATCGGTGCCGTGACCGACGCGGCTATTCTCGCCACGCAGGTCGACGGCGCGCTGCTCGTAGTGCGAGCCGGAAGCAGCACCCTGCATGCGGTTTCAGGCGCGCGGAAGCAACTGAACAGCGTCTCCGCGAACCTGCTAGGTGCGATCCTGAACGACGCCGATCTCAGGATCAAAGGCTATCGCTACGGCGCCGGTTCGTACACGTACCGAAGCGCCCGCGGATACGCCCCAATTGAAGAAGGCGCAGACGCCGCATAGGGGTTCAGGCCGTCTAGGCCAACGACGCAATCACCAGAGAACCTTCTTCGCCCGCTCAAAGCGAGCCTCCCGCGCCTTGGACGCGACTCGCAGAAGAGCTTGATCACGCTCCCATCGATTGCGCTCGCCGTCCGGTGCGGCATCTAAGAGCCGCACGAAATCCTGGCTACCAGTGAGCCGTGTCACGTGCTGGTAGACTCCGTGGAGCGCGATGTGCACGCGCGGATCGAGCGGCGGACCATTTCGAAGGCGATCGAGGGCGACGAGGTCCGCGCTCAGCTCCGCAATCAGTGTCGCCGATGCTCGTATGCGCCGCGCCAAGCCGACGAGGTAGCCCAAGGTGGATCCTACGACATAGATGTCCTCGATGGTCCGAAAGGGCTTCACGTACTCGAGGTAGCCGTCGCCCGGTAGCCTCTCGTTCTCGCGCACCTCGACCCCATCGAGCTGAACGCTCGCGTGTGGGACTTCGGGCACGAACGGTGTCATCGGCAGCTCTTGGAGCGCCACACCTCTGCGCTTCGCGGGGATCCGAACGACCACGAGGTCCGGACGACCGTCCGGCTTATCGCCGGCACGAGCGACGATGATGAGCGTATCCGCTAGGTTGCCAAAGGTGACGAACGTCTTGGTGCCGCGGAGCTCGTAGTGATCACCCCGCCGCTCGAGGGTCGTCTCGATGGCGCGCGGCGCATTGCCCTTGGCTTCGGTCACACAAAGAGCGCAGGGAAGCTGCACTCCCTTCACCATGTGCTCCAGCGCTGCGGGGTAGCCAACCGCAAACGCGAAACCGAGACGGTCGACTGTGGCGGCTACCCCCACGGCCGCCTCGAATGGCGCCGACCCGGAGGCGCGCGCGCTTCGATACGCGTCCCAGACCCCCGGAAGACTCTGCGTCGGCGCGGCTTCTGCGTCCCCCGCAAGGACATCGAGCAACGTCGGCCCGGTCTCATCCACCGCCGGAAGGTAGCACCCGGGCGCCCGGATTTGGAGCCGGTCACGGGGTGACGTCCGTGGACGTCATTTCGTCGGTGGCATCTCGTTGACGAGCGCCGAAAAGACCGGGATAACTCCCCCTCTCGACCGACATGGAGCCTGCTCTATGTAGTCGAAAGGCAAGCAACACATTGGAGGAGCAAGAAGCCATGTCAGAGCTCAAGGGCAGCAAGACCCACGAAAACCTCGCAGCCGCATTCGCTGGCGAGTCCCAGGCCAACCGGCGCTACCTTTACTTCGCGAAGGTCGCCGACGTCGAAGGGTATC
>CAZHPJ010000319.1:0-3995 GCA_964534585.1 uncultured Sandaracinaceae bacterium
GCAGCCACCGAGAGTCTCCTGCTCGTCGCCGAAGTATCGAAGAATGAAATCGTGGCGGCAGCTTCCCGCTTCGACGTAGCGCATCAGGTCGAGGAACAGGCGCCACTGCTGCTGGACGTGCTCGGGATCGGGCACGGCACCGGGATCCCGCCCGCCACTGAAGCCGATCAAGCGGCGACGCAGCCCGAGGTCGCCGGAGCTCGTCAGCAACAGACCGTGAGCGGGCTGGCCGTCGCGACCGGCACGTCCCACTTCTTGATAGTAGGCCTCGACCGACCCGGGCGCTTGCGCGTGCACGACGGTGCGAATGTCCGGCCGGTCGATGCCCATGCCGAAGGCGTTGGTGGCAACCACGACGTCGAGGGACCGATCGGCAAAGCGCTGGTTCACGGCCTCACGCACAGAAGCCGCAAGACCCGCGTGGTATGCCGCGGCACGCCAACCTTCCTTTGCGAGCACCTCCGCGAGCTTCTCGGTGTTCCGCCGTGTCGCTGCATACACGATAGCGCCCCCTTGCGGGCTTTCGGGCCCGCCGAGCGCACTGCGAAGCGCGCCGAGCATCAACTTGCGCCGCTCGGTCGAGCTGTCGCTCTCGACGACAGCCAAATGAAGATTGGGCCGCGAGAAGCCCCGCAGGATGACCGCGGTCCGGTCCGAGCCGAGGCCCAGCCGCTCCTGAATTTCCCGACGCACGATGGGCGTGGCAGTCGCGGTGCACGCGATGACCCGAGGCGGTTGCATGCGCTCGATGATCTCACCGAGACGCAAGTACGACGGCCGGAAGTCATGCCCCCACTGTGAGATGCAATGCGCCTCGTCGATCGCGAGGAGCGGTGGCCGAAGCCCGGCAAGCTTCTCGACCAGCCGAGGCGACTCGAGGCGTTCGGGCGCCACGTAGACCAGCTGGTAGCGCCCTTGGAAGATTTCGCGCTCGCGATGCTGCAGCTCCTCAGGGTCGAGCGTCGACGCCAGGTACGTCGCAGCAACCCCACGCTGCGTCAGAGCCCGCACCTGATCTTCCATGAGCGCGATGAGCGGAGAGACTACGATCGAGGTGCCGTCCAGCAAGGCCGCCGGAAGCTGGTAGCAAAGCGACTTGCCCCCGCCCGTCGGCGCGATCACGACGACCTTCCGCCGCCCTTCGAGCAACTCGTCGATCGCCTCCCGCTGCCAAGGGTGAAAAGCCGAAAGCCCGAACCGCTCCCGCAAAGCCAAGTCGATGTCGCTCATGAACGGAAGGCAACCTAGTGCGGCCGATGACTGCATGCCAGACCTATCGGCCGACGGAGCCGCTGGTTGCGAAACGCTGACAGCGATGCGCCTCAGTGCAGCTGCCAGGGACGACTAGAGCTTCCAGGCGCCCGATCTTTGCGGAACACGAGATCGACGCCGAGGACGAAGAGGTGGTATAGCTGCGGGCCCCGGCCGTACTCTTCGTCGTGCACGGCGACGACGAGCCGATAGCCGAGCATCACCGCGGATCGCGGGCTGTCACTGCGCGAGTCGGTGAACGGAATTCGGAGACCCAAATTCCCCTGGTATCCGATCGTCTTGTCCGCTCGGAGCACCTCCACACGGTCTCCGTCTGTGAAAACGATGTCTTTCTTGGCGAGGGGAAGGCTGTAGAAGACGCCGCCGGAGAAGAACGGAACGATGTGCTTGCCTTGGTAGGAAAAGATGGCGCCTGCGTCCGGACTGATGTATCCGCCGCCGGCGCTTACCCCGCCGCCGAGACCCGCTTGGACCGCAAACCACGAGGCGACTTCGTACTTGAAGCCAGCGCGTGCGGCGAAAATCGAGCGGCGAGCGTTGGTGGTCCAGTCGCTTTGTCTCCCACCAAGGGCCGCAAAGCCCACTTCGGCGGCTCCTTCGAAACCGCGGCCAAATCCGTATCGACCCTGGGCGGTTCCCGCACCCACGGAGGGTCCCCAGATCGCCGCGCCTCCGGCAAGCGCTCCCTGCACAGCGAAGTCGCCTTTCGGCAAGGCTTTGGCGGCTTCCAACGGAACCATTCGAGCCGGCGGGGAATGCAAGTAAGGGCTGCAACTGCTCGCCGAAGCCGCGAGTAATCCGACGAGCAGACTCTTGTTCATAGAACGCCTCCCTTGCCAGAATCTAGAGCAAAGGCCGTGCCAGGCAGAAACGGGCACTTTTCGCTACGAAGAACTCCGGAGCGTGACTCCACGGCGCCATGAGTGACGCAACAACCTCACACGGCGGTAGCGCTGACATCGCCGCCTCGGCGCGCACGCGCAGCTACCAGACGATTTCGACATACTCAGCGGCGCCGCGGATTCCCTCGACTTGGAGTCGCGAACCGTCGTCGAGCAGAACGGTGCCGCGAATCTCCCCGTGCACCTTCCATCTGGTGAGCGTGAGGGGAGCGCCGAGGCTGAGCGTGGTCGAATCATCGAAATCAGGTGTCAGGGTGAGGTCGATGCGCTCGTCGGTGCTCGTGAAGCGCCACGGGGCCATCAAGTCGTCGAGGTCGTAGTTCCACTCGCTTCGGCTGATCTTGTGGAGCACGCCATCGACGATGACCGCGTCGGCCGTCCCGCGACTGTCGTCTGCGAACACCGTGCCCAGGTTGATGCCCACCATGTGCCCACCGGTCATCCCTGCGAAGTGTCCCCACTCCCAACGCACATCCTGGGGCCAAGCGCCGCGGCCCCAATCGAGCACGCCGAACGAGCGGCCTTCCGGAAGCTGGTACACCGTCGTGCCAACTCGCACGGAGCCGGTTGCGGGCATGCTCACGCGTTTGTTCTCGTAGAAGAATTGCCCGGGCTCATCGAACCGGTGCACCACCGCGATGCTCTCGGTAGCCCGGCTGTCCGAGAGCTCGAGGTGGGCCTCCATCCTATCGTCCGCGCCTTCCTGCCCGGAGAGGACGGTGATACTTCGCTTGCCTTCTTCGAAGCGGTACTCGACGCTGCCGGTCGCGGCTTCGAACAACGTGTTCCCAAAAGGTGTGGGCGGGAAGTCCAAGGCAGACGGATCGGCAAAGAGGATCGCGCTATGAATGTTGCCAGTCATGTAGTCCTCGAGCGTCAGGATCGCGAAGGAGAGCAGGCGGATGTTGGAAAGGGTCAGACCGATGGCGAAGTCGGGCGCAAAGACGGCGTAGTACTCCCACTCCCGAAGCCCGTCTGCTACCTGTTCCTGAACGAGCGACCGGTCGTACTGCATTAGCGGTCCACGCGCCCAGCCGTGAGCCGCTACTGTCCCGTCTGCATGAAGGAGCGGTGTCTCTTGCGTAATCTCGCCCGTCCCAGAGCCGCTCTCCGTCGTGCAGCCCGCCAAGGCGAGGCCCAGCGCGAGCGCTAAGCAGAACCATTGTCGTCGAGTCCTCATCCGGTCACCTCACGCGGTTACAGTACAAACCTTTTCTCTAGCACCGATGGGGCCCAGAGATGAAGCGTTGGATCGCTTCGGCGACTTCGGCAGGCCGCTCCATCACGAGCATGTGGCCAGCGCCTTCGATCACGCGTAGCTCGTTCTCGGGGATATGGGCGGCGAGGTGCTTCGCATACTTTGGCGGGGTCAACGCGTCGCTCGTGCCTACGATGATCAGGGCTGGGACTCGAATGTCCTCTAGGTCTTTCATCCGGTCGAAGGCATCAGCTGCACGCCAGTCGGTGCCGCCGGTTGCGATCGGCGTAAGCTCCCGTGCCTTCGCAGCCGCGTCGACGACGGCCGGATCTACACCCTCCTCGTAGAGACCCGGCGGAAGGGGCGGCAGGTCGCCGGAGCTCGCAGCCTGCTCGAAGAGCTGGAGGATCATCGGATGCACGCGTAGTCGCGCGCCCGTTGAAAGCAGCACGATGCCTTTGAGGCGCTCCGACGGAAACGCCAACGCGTGCTCGATCGCGACGCCACCCCCGAGGGAGTGGCCCACCACCAGGTAGTCGCCTGCGACCACCGACTCGATAAAGCCGGACAGGAAGCCTTCCATCTCCGCCACAGCGTGGAGCGGCGGCCCATCGGTTCCCGCA
>CAZHPJ010000320.1:0-258 GCA_964534585.1 uncultured Sandaracinaceae bacterium
GTCGAACGCCGCATGCGCAGTGGTCGGCACGACGAGCTCCGGCGAGCTGATCCCTTTGGTGTCGCGTGCCCAGTCGCGGTAACTGCGCATGGCGAGCATGATGCTTTCAGTTCCGCCGCTCGACACCGCCCCACACACTTGAGCCTCCGCCGCACGCTGCGCGCCGAGCATGTTGGCTGTCATCGAGACGATTTCCGCCTCGTACTTCGCGATGCTCGGCCACAGGTCCGAGTGGAGCGGGTTCGTTTGAGATGTAAT
>CAZHPJ010000320.1:268-3993 GCA_964534585.1 uncultured Sandaracinaceae bacterium
TGAGAAACGCGATGTGCGCCGGGTCGCCATGATAGACTGCCCCCGACACATAGCCGTCTTTCCAGCGGTCGGTCTCTCGCCGGTCGAGCTCACGGATCTCCCCCAGAATCTCTGCGCGAGCTTTTCCCTCTGCAGGAAGCGCTGCGTGACTCTCGACCTCGCCTGCATAGGGCTTCGACGACTTCCGGAGCTCCTCCATGATCGGCGCGTACTCTGCTTCGAGCCTCGCTTTGACGATCGGCAAGCGTTTCGCGTAGCGGTAGATGCGTGCGGCCAGAGGCTCGAGCGGCCCCAGCTTGACGTTGGCGAGGTCCTTGATGTCCATAGGCCTTCCGTACTGCACGACCGCGGAATCGGCTAGCCCACCCAACGCCCCTAGCTGTTGAGCCGGTTGTACATGGCCTCGTTGTTCTTCCGGATCTTCAGAAAGGCCTTGAACAGCTCCTGGTAAATCGATCGATGGTCCTGATTGGGCATGTAGCGCTTCTCGATGGGGACGAGCGAGGGGATATCCTCGACTTCGAGCTTTCCGAGTCCTACAGCAGCGACGAAAGCCGCGCCCCGGACGTTTGCCGAAAGCGGATCGGCCACCCGGTCGATCGGACGCTCCAGCACGTCCGCGAAGATCTGACACCAAAGCTCCGACTTCGCGCCACCGCCGATGAACCGTAGCCCTTCGAACGGACGGCCAATGAACGATTCGACTCCTCCCATGAGCCAGCGCGTGTTGTATGCGACTCCTTCCATCACCGCGCGAATCATGTGGGCGCGAGTCGTCCGCAACGACAGGTTCGAAAACGCCGCCCGCAAGTACGGATTCGCGACCGGCGTATGTTCGCCGTAGAGCCAGGGCGTGAATATCACCTTGTCGCTACCGGCGGGCGCATCGGCTGCGAGCTCGTTGAAGCGCTCCAATGCATCGTCGGGTGGACCTCCCGGGTCGAGCGCATCGTCGCGGCAAAACACGCTGTCGCGAAGCCAGGTCATGCAGGCCCCTGCCGTTTCCTGCTCGTTGCCGATGAAGTATCGGCCCGGCAGCGCGGACGGGAGCGAGGCCATGTTGTGTACGAGGTCGGTCTTCTTGAAGGGAACGTGGCAGGTCAGCCAAGACGAGGTCCCGACGTAGATGTGCCCCTCGAAATCTCCAACGGCACCCGAGCCAACCGCCGCCGCAGGCACGTCCGGTGTGCCTCCTACGACCTTGGTGTTCTCGTTCAGCCCAAGCTCGACCGCCGCCGCGGGTGTCAGCGTCCCGATCACGTCCACGGCACGCGCGAGGTCGGGAAGCTTCTCGCGGGGCAGGGTGGTCTGCGCGAGCAGCTGCTCGTCGTAGTGGATGTTGTTGATATCGCGGTTGTTCGTGACCCAGTGGAGCGCGATCGAATCGGTCGTGGCCAGGAACTTCCCGGTGAGCCGTAGGTTCAGATAGTCCTTCGGCTCCATGAACTTATATGCCGCTTCGTACATCTCAGGCCGCTCGTGCCGAAGAAACAAAATGTGAGCTACCGGCTCTTTGCCTGCGAGGCTCGGAACCCCGCCGGTCTTGCGAATCCAGCTCTCGAGCTTGAGCGCACCGTAGCCTTGAATACGAATCCAACCCCCGGCCACTTCGGGCACGTACTTCGCCCCGCGCGAATCCAACCAGATGATCGCCCGCCCGAGCGCACGGCCGCCCTCGTCGACGGGAACGGTGCCAGCCCATTGCGAGGTCACCGCCACCGCGATGATCTGCTCGGATGGCACGAGATGGCGGTCGGTGATTCGCCGCGTCGCGGTCGTGATAGCCCGCCACCAATCGTCGGTGTCCTGCTCGGCTCCTCCTCCTTCACTCAGGAACAGCTCGGTCGACTCCACCTCGGATGCCAGTACCTCGCCCTTCGTCGTAACGAGCGCCACCTTGGGACCGCTGGTCCCGAGATCGATCGCGAGAATGCATTCGGCACTCACGGGGTCAGTCCCTCGCGGCGGCTTCGACGGCTTTCAGCAGGCTCTTGCTATAGACACCGTGATGAACCAGTGCCTCGCGTGCCTTCTTGGCAGCTGCGTCCCACGCGGCTTTATTCGCGGCCGTATCGACCTCCGTGATGCCTCGCCGAAGCAGCGTTTGATACGCGCGGGCGTCGTCTCGGCCGACGATCTGGTCGAGCTTCGAGGCGGCACGCTGGGCGGTGTCGAGCAGGGTCTTTTGATCGGCCTTGCTAAGCTCGTTGAACTTCTTCTTGCTGATGATCGAGCCGCCGACGATAATATTGAAGTTGGTCGACGACACGTATTTCAGCTGCGTGTACCACTGGAACGCGACCGCAGCCATGGCGGACGCAGGCACGACTTCGAGCTTCCCCTCTTTGAGGCCCGGAAACACGCCGGAGGCTCCGACTCGTACCGGGTTTGCGCCGAGAGCCTTGATGTACTGCAGTCCTACTGCGTTGTCTTTGCCGGCCCATCCGGCCTTTCCCACGAGGTCGGCCGGCGAGCTGAACTCAGTCGACGAGAACACGCGGTTCTTTCCGCCGTCTCCCCATGCGAGCAACTTGAAGCCGCCGTTTTCGATCAATTTCTGAAGCTTCGCATCGAGTTTTTTGCGGGCGCGATCGAGTTGTGCGTCGTCAACGAGAAGCCCCGGGGCGGTTAGCACCTGCAGCTCCGGCGCCACCATGCTCAACCCAGTCGTTGCAACGCCGGCCGCGTCGAGCTTGCCCGCCTTGATCCTCTTGACGAGGTCACGGTCGCTGCCCTCGCTACTTCCTGAAAAGATACGAAGCTCGACTCGGCCCTCCGTCTCCTTTTGAAGGGTGCGGCTCCAAGCCTTGAGTACCTTGACGAACGAGGAGCCCGGCGGCGCGAGCGAGGCGATCCGGATCGTCGTCGTCGGAATGGTCGGAACCTGAGACACCGCCGGACGCCCGGGAACCGTGAGGGCAGCGAGCGTGAGAGCGAGGATCAGTGGGTATTTGGTGTGTTGCATATCGACTCGGGTTTGGACGACCCCAGGCCGCAGTTGTTCATTTTTCAGCGGCCAGCTTCGCGACCTGATCCAGCAGGCTCTTGCTGTAGACACGGCCTGCCAGGTGTTCACGGGTCTTCGCGGCGACGGCGTCCCATTCGGCCTGGTATGGGCTGAGGTCGACCTCCGTGATCCCTCGCTGGGCCAGCGTCTGGCACGCCTTGGCGTCGTCCCTCAGGACGATTTTGTCCATTGCTCGTGCGCCGCGCTCCGCAGTGTCGAGCAGGATCTTTTGGTCTCTTGGCGTGAGCCGGTCGAACACTTCCTTCTTCACGATCGAACCGCCGATGAGGAGGTTGAAGTTCTGCTTCGCCATGTAGTCGAGCTTCGTGTACCACTGAATGGCGACGGCCATGATGCAGGACGAGGGCACCGTATCGATCATGCGAGTCTGTAGACCGCCATACACCTCGTTCACCCCTACGCGCACCGGATTCGCACCGATCACCCCCAAGTAGTCGGCGAACACCGGGTCATCTTTCCAGGCCCAAGGCCGCCTGTTCTTGAGGTCGCTGGGCCTCGCGAAAGGCTGCGTCGAGAAGAGACGGTTCTTGCCTCCGTCGCCCCAGGTCAACAGCTCGAAGCCCGAACTTCGGAACAGCTCCTCGAAGCGATGACGAAGCTGCGTCCTAACGTGGTAGAGCTGCTTCACTTCGGTGATCAGTCCGGGCGCGGTAAGAACGAGGATGGGGCGGACGACCATGCCCATACCGGTGGTGGT
>CAZHPJ010000321.1:0-3985 GCA_964534585.1 uncultured Sandaracinaceae bacterium
GTACGCGCTCCATCATCCCATGCGCCGCACTTTCCCCTCATCGGGTGCGCGTGGCACCTCGACCGGCACGCGTAGGTACGCGCGGTCAGGCCGGTGCCGGGCTACAGGGGAAAGCGGTTGGTGGTCAGCGCTCTGGAAGCGCGATGCGCCAGGGCAGGAGCGCCGCGTAGTCGGCAGGCTCTTGCGTCGCGGCCAGCAGCGTGAAGACCTGCTTCAGGTAGGCGAACGGCTCGATGCCGTTCGCTTTGGCCGTCTCCACGAGGCTGTAGAGCCGGGCGCTGGCGGTTGCGCCTCGTGGCGTATCGGCGAAGAGCCATCCCTTTCTTCCGATGACGAAGGGACGGATGCAGCGCTCGACTGCGTTGGTCGACAGCTCGAGCCGTCCATCGTCGAGCACGCGGAAGAGCTTCGACCACTGATTGTCGAGATAACCGAGCGCCTTACCCGTGAGGCTCTTCGGCGGCACCCGATCCTTCACCTCGAGTGTCCACCGGCGAAGCTCGATCAGCTTGGGTCGGAGCTTCTCTTGGCGAAGCCGGTACCGCTGCTCGGGGGATGCCTCTCGGTAGCGGCGCTCGATCCTGAACAGCGCATTGAGCTTCGCGAGGCCTTGGTCGGCGATGCGCTTCTTGTCCCGCTTCTGGCCACCCTTCTTCGGCTTGCCCTGTCCGCGCAGCGCTTCGTCGAACTTCCGCCTCGCGTGAGCGAAGCACCCGACGTGCACGATGCCCTCGACCGGCTCAAATCCGTCGTAGCCCGAGTAGCCATCCGTGTGGAGGAACCCTTGGAACCCCTTCAGAAGACGGTGCGCGACCTCGCCACTGCGCGTTGGATCGTACGCGTAGTAGAGCAGCGGATGATCGGGATCCTCCCTGCGTAGCGCCCAGAGGTACGACTTGCTCTGCGCCGTCTTCTCCGCCTCCTTCAGCACTTGGAAGGTCGTCTCGTCGGCGAGCACGTAGTCGCTGTTGCGGATCTCATCGAGGATCCGATCCAACAGCGGCGACACCAGATCACTGCACCGCATCATCCACGACGCCATCGTGGATCTCGGAAGATCAATCCCGAGCCGGGCAAACATCTTCTCCTGCCGCGCAAGCGGCATCCCATCGACGAACTTGCTCGTGGCGATCTGGGCCAGCAGTGAGGGGGTGGCCATGCTCTTCGGGATCGGGGAAGGAACGCGGGGTCGGCACTGGATGCCGTCCTTGCACAGCGGGCAGCTGTATTCAGGACGGATGTGACGCTCGACCTCGATCCTGGCCGGTTCGTACACGAGCCGCTCGCACGTCCGTTCGCCGGTGCGAACCAGCGGGTGGCTCGGGTCGTTCGGGCACACCTTTTCGTGCTCCTCGAGGTCGTGGACGATCTCGTTGCGGGGCAGAGCCTCGGGAAGCGGTCTTCGCTTGCCTCGGCGACGTGTGTGGGCGGGGACTTCGATCTCGTCCTCGTCGCCCTCTGCCTGAACCCCCTCCTCCCCCTCCTGTGCATCCTCGTCGGCGAGGGCCTCTGCCTCGTTGAACAGGCCGAGCTGGGAGACCACCTGGCTCCGCTCGCTCGAGGGGCCAAACCGCTTGCTCTTGAGCAGGCGGACGTACTCCGCCAGTCGGTCGTTCTCGGTCTTGTACTCGTCCAGCGTCTGGGCCAGCGCCGTGTTCCGGGCAGCGTGCTTCCCGACCTCCGACTGCTGCAAAAGCACCAACGCCCGCAGCCCCTCGATGGAGTCGGGGAGAACTGCGGGCATCGTCGTCACCATGAAGGCCACATTAGCTTGTCAATCTTGAATTACAAGACACTGTCGTAGGAAAGTTCACCGTGGGGCTGCATCGCGAACACGTCCATCCCATCGAGCAACCAGTTCAGCTCGCGACCCGACAATGGCAGCACCCCGGTACCGTTCGCGCGGGGCCAGGGGAAACGATCTTTCTCGAGCTTCTTTTGCCACATCGCAAAACCGTTGCGCTCCCAGTACAGCAGGCGAACGTGATCGCGCCGCCTGTTGCAGAAGGCAAAGAGATGGCTGCTGAAGGGGTCGAGCTCGAGCTCCTCTTGGACCAACACGGACAACCCCCGCATCTGCTTTCGAAAGTCGACAACGTCGCGGCACAGATGCACGCGGACCTCCTCTCTGGGGCGGATCATGAGTCGCCTCGTAACGCTCGAATGAGATGAACCAGCTCCTCGGGCTGGAGAGCGGAGTCACTCTCCAGCACATCGCCGCTGGCCAACCGAATCCGCCAAGCTGGCTTGCTGCCCGAGCGCGGCGGCACCATGATGCTGGCCTCCGCAAACCGCGCCGGAGCGAGCTCTTTCCTCGTGGCCCGGGCGCGACTCGGCCCGCTTCGGTGAGGGGGCAGAAGCCCCTGCTGGCGGGCCACTTTCCTGGCCTGGTAGAGCGACTGAATCGAGAGGCCATGACGCCCCGCGTAGTCCTTCAGCGACCCGCCTGACTTCTCACTGGCGCGTAGGTGTGCCAGCTGTTGGCGCAGCTTTCCCGAAACCCCAGCCGCCTTCGACCTCTTGCTTCCCATCCTCGCTCTCCTCGTTCAATGAATGAGGAGGCAAGATGCGCCGTCGGGTGGGAATGAAAACATGGGTTTGTGGAGCGCGTACTAGCGGCTCACCGTCTCACGACGAATCCCCGTCTCCTGCTCGATCCGGCGAAGCGACCACCCAAGACGTCCAAGTGCCAGTATCTGCTGCTGTTTTCCTGAGTCCAAGACATTTGCCATGGCGCCGAGGCTAACCACCTCGACTGCCCGCTATGTCCCGGACGACTTCAAGCCTATTGGCCGCTTTTCAGGTGATCATCAATGGCCGTGTATGGACTCCTCCTCTTTTGCAAGCATCTTGTTCGATCGCGTGTCGGTACGACTGCCTACGTGTATCCGGTCTCTTCGCTGATGCCGTTTTGTGGGCATCGGACCCTGATGGGCTATTCGCACATCGGCTCCCAATCGCTTACACGAGCTCGAGAGCTCTTCGGCCATACCGGGTTTTGCCGACGTCGGTTCAACCGATTCGCCATCAAACGATCTGCCTTGCAATCGTGGTGGATGCCTCCTTCTTAGATTCCGGCCGCTCTCTGGGGATCACGCAGCTCGCGACTGAGCGCCGTGTCTCCCTGCCATCAACGTTGGGTCGTAATCCGTGCCGTCGTTCACGATCGCCCAGGCAGCTCGCGCCGTCTTGTTGGCCAACGCGACAGCGACAACGTTGGCATGCTTGCGCGCCGTCAGCGTATTGACCCATTGGCTCAACACGTCGTCTCGGTTGTTGGCATGGCGGATCACCGCGCGAGCACCGTGTACGAGGAGCTTCCTCAGGTACCCGTCGCCGCGCTTGCTGATCCCGAGCAAGCGATCCTTCCCGCCCGTGCTGTGTTGGCGCGGTGTGAGCCCGAGAGACACCGCAAAATCGCGCCCTTTCGAGAACGCCTTGCCGTCTCCCAGCGCACCTGAGAGCGCGCTCGCCGTGAGCGGACCAATACCGCGAAGCTTCAAGAGCCGCTGCGCGACGGGGTCTCTTCGCACGGTCTCGGCAATCCACTCATCCAGATCGACGATCCGGTCATCGAGCTGCCGCAGATCCTCCGCCAGATTCGCGAGCAAGACTCTAAACTCGTCAGTCAGGCCGTTTTCTGCATCTTCGAGCCACCTCGGCAACGTCCGCCGCAAGTGTTCGATACCCACAGGGGCCACAAGTCCGTACTCGCCGACAAGGCCCCGTATTTGATTCGCCTTGGCGGTGCGCTGACCGATCAGTTCTTCGCGAATTCGATGCGCGGCCTGACGGTCCTGCTGAGCCACGCTCTTGACCGCAACGAAGCGCATGCCGGGTCGCCCCAGCGCTTCGCAGATTGCTTCCGCGTCGGCGCGATCGTTCTTGTTGCTCTTCACGTAGGGTTTCACGAACTGGGCAGCGATGAGCCTAACGCGGAATCCCCGCTTCTCGAGTTCGCGAGCCCAGTGATGAGCCGATGCAC
>CAZHPJ010000322.1:0-3964 GCA_964534585.1 uncultured Sandaracinaceae bacterium
GCGCGACCCGTGATCGTGGAGACCACGTGGGAGGACGGCTTCGTCCCGGCGCCCGAGGTGCTGGAGGCGGCGCGCACCGCCAACACGCGTGGTCTCATGATCAACAGCCCCAACAATCCGACGGGCAGTTGTTTTTCTCGCGACAAGATCGAAACGCTCGCCGAATCGTTCCCCGACACGTTGCACGTCGTCGATGAAGCATACGGCGCGTACTCTGGGCAGTCGTTTGCAACATTCTCCGAACAACGCCCGCAGTGCGCGCTGATGGGAACCCTATCGAAGATTGGTTTTGCTGGCATTCGAGTCGGCTGGGTGCGCATCGACGAGGCCCTATCTCCCGAGCTCGAGAAGGTTCGTCAGCCGTTCAATCTCAATACGGCTTCGCAAGAAATCGCGACGCTCGCCCTGACCGACCTCGCCCCGATGCTCGAAGAGCGCATCACGAGCATCGTTGCCGAGCGCGAACGGCTGGCAACAGAGCTCGACCAGCACGAAGCGTTGCGGTGCTTTCCGAGCGACGCGAATTTCCTGCTCGTGCAGTACGCGGGCGACGTCCCAGAGCTGTGCAGGGCCCTCCTGGAGCGCGAGATCGCGGTGCGCCAGTTTTCGAGCGGCGACCCGCGGCTCCGCAACTGCATTCGGATCACGATTGGCACCCCCGACGAGAATGGGCGCCTCCTCGAGGCGCTCAGCGATATACTAGGCTGAGCAATGTCGGTGGTGACTAGACGAGAGGTGACGCCCGATCGGGCCATTGAAGCGCTGACCTGGGCGGCCGCCGTGGCCAGCGACCCAGCGCTGCTCGACCACCAACCGGAGCGCCCCAGCCCCGCAGAGTGGCGTTCGGTCCCGCAGGCGGTGTTCCGCGAGCACATGGACCGCCTACTCACTTCAAAGCATCCGGAACCGGGGCTCGACGCGATCGAGTCGGTAGGCTGTCTCGACGCATGGCTGCCCGAAGTCGCGGCGATGGTCGGCTTTGGCGACAACGAGTGGCGGCACAAAGACGTCTGGAAGCATACGAAGCAGGTCGTGAAGCAGTCGGTCCCGCGCGTCGAGGTTCGCTGGGGGGCGCTGCTGCATGACATCGGCAAGCCCAAGACGCGTCGCATCGACGACCACGGAGACGTGACCTTTCACGGTCATGCCGAAGTGGGCGCTTCGATGTTTCGAAAACGCGTCGCCGACCGCTTAGGCTTCGAAGGCGCTCAGCGCGAGCGTATCGACTTCCTCATCCTCCACCACCTCCGCGCCGCCCAATACGACGAAGACTGGACCGACGCTGCCGTCCGACGCTTCTACCGGAAAATGGCAGACGGCCTTCGCGACCTGCTCGACTTGAGCCGCGCGGACATCACGACCAAGCGCCCCGAGAAGCGACGTCGCGGAGTGCGTCAAATCAGCTTGCTGGCGCAGCGAATCCGCGATCTGCAGGAAGAGGACGCCAAGGTCGCACCGTTGCCCAAGGGATTGGGTACGGTGATCATGAACGCATTCGACGTCCCGCCTTCGAGGCGTCTCGGCGAGTTGATGAAGCAACTCACGGCCGCGGCGGAAGCGGGCGAAGTCGAAGCACAACAGCCAGCGGAGCACTACATCGAATATTTGGAGGCGCACCGGGAAGAATACGGGCTCGACGACTGACTGCGGACACCCACGCTATCACCCACCCCGACACTGCCACTGCCGCTGCCACTGCCGCTGCCTCACTTGCTGCGGATCACCACCACTTCTAGCTCCGGGTCGCTCATGATCTCCTCTTCGGTGAATCGAACCGGCTTGAACTTCTCCATGGAGTAGAGTTGCGTCTGGTCGGCGTAGTGCGGGGAATTGGGGTCCTTGGACTGTGAGTACGCTGCAATCGACGTCGCGCGTGGTCCGTCGTCGGTGAACTCGATCGCCATGACGATCGCAGGCCCGCGATCGGCGTAGTAGCCCTCCCTGGTCAGCCCAGTCGCGGAGTCTACTACCTCCGCCATGTCGGACGGCTCGAGGGAGTCGGCAAAGTCGATGACGGGAGCCCCAATGTTGGCAACGCCGTCGAGATCGATTCCGCCATGCATGGGAATCCGAAGGTCACCCTTGTTGGTGAACTGCGCGTCTCCCAGGGCTACATCCCTGGCGAACCCCGCATCTTGCAGCATCAAGACCGCGCCTCCGATGTTTTGCAGCACCGGATCCAAGCCGTCCAGCGCGGCGTCCGCCAGGCCTCTAGGAGTACCCAGGGGGTCGTTGACGTCGAACGGCACTTTCCATTCATAGCCGGCGCCCGAAGTCGGGCTCCATACTTGTCGCCACAGAACCGCGCCGACGCTGTCCAGGTTGTACAGAAGGTCCCAGTCGCCCAGCACGGTGCACGCTTCCGTGATGTCCACCGTCTTTCCGTCGATCACGACGGGATCGGCGCCCCTGCAACGCGCCACCGTGTCGTCACGGAGCAGCTCGCCCAGGAGCCCCCGATTGACCATGTAGACCTGCTGGAGCTCCTCCATTGAGAACAGGCCATCGGGTCCCGATGGCCCCGCGGGGCTGTCGTCCTCGACCAACATCGCCACCATTCGCCCCCGTAAATGTTGCTCGTGGCGCTCGCGCCCCATCAAGGGCGTATACCCTTCGAGCAGCTCGGCTGAGTTGACCATCCAGTGGCTTTGATTCGCGTTGGATACGGCGTCGCGGCGTTCGAGGCTCGGTTGCTTGGAATACGGCACCACGCCCGGGTCACGAGCACCCTCTTCGTCGACCCACTCGAACCTGCTGTCACTTCCGTCGAGCACCACGATGCCGAAACCAAAGAACGCGCGCGTAAGCGGATTCTCCTCAACAGCTTGCTCCCAGAGTGCGATCGCTTCGTCCGACAAGTGTGGAGTCGCTGACCCATCGGCGTACCAGACCCGGCCGTCAGAGCTGGCCGCCATGGTGTTGACCCAGGGAATGCCGGACACCTCGGCGTACACACGCTGGAAGTCGTCCATGCTGGTCGCGAGGTTCATCCCAAGAAACTGCGTGAGGATTTCGTCGTTCTCACTATTGGCGTCACGATAGGTGAGCGCACGCAGGCCGGACCAGTCGCCGTACGTTGGCACGGCGAACATCGGCCCGTAGTGGGTAAAGTACATGGTGCGCTGCACCTCCTGCACGCTCCCGTCCTCTTGACGAACCTCAACGCTGAAGTCCCGCGAGGTCATCGCCCGCTCCTCGTCATCATACTTGTAGTGCGTGGGATTGCCCGGGACGAGCGCGAGCTCGTACACGGTGAACCGAAATCCTTCGGAAACCGTGTGAGTCCAGGCCACATTCTGGTTGAAACCGACTTGCATTCCGGGGAAGCCCCCAAACGACGCGCCGTACACATCGAGCTCGCCGGGAATCGTCAAGTGATTCTCTCTAAACTGGGTCGCGCCGTGCCAGCCGAACTGCGGGTTCGTGAGAACCATGCCGCGTCCCGACTCGGTTCGGTCGGAGCCGAGCGCCCAGCCATTGCTTGCGTGTACCGTCAGCTCCGTGAGCGCGGCTTCGAAACTAGCAACCGACGGAGTTACGGCATTGGCCGCGCCAGGCGGTTGCGCCGCACCGATGAAATGAGCCAACGTTGCCCCGCTGGCCATCATCGCCCCATCACGAACGTAGGCGTAGTAGTCGATGGGCGTGATCGGACGCACCCACGTCTCACCTGCACACCAGCCAGGAAATCCCTCGGAGCCGTTCTCCGCGAGATAATGATTGTATCCGGCGACGTAGCCCTCGATGAGGTCTCGTTGGTCCTGCGGAAGCTCCGGGAGATCCCTTTCGGCTACTTCGAGCAGCGCGAGTGCTCGATAACCGAAGTCGCTGTTGAGATATTGGTCGTCCTCGCCACGCCCTAGAAAGCTCGCGCGCTCGCCCCGCACCTTGAGAACCTGATCGGCCACGATGCACCCACGGTCCTGCGTCGCGCTGTACCCCTGCCCGAACCCGAGATTCCCCC
>CAZHPJ010000323.1:0-3957 GCA_964534585.1 uncultured Sandaracinaceae bacterium
GTCACCGCCGGTGTCTACCTCTGTTGCCGGCTTTCTCCGCTTTTCATCACGTCGGACGTGGCGATGTCGATCATCGCGGTCACGGGGACGCTCACCGCGCTCGTCGCGGCGTCCATCGCGGTCGTTCAGCGCGAGATGAAGAAGATCCTCGCGTATTCCACTGTGAGCCAGCTCGGCTTCATGTTCGCCGCCGTAGGTGTCGGCTTCTTCGCTGCGGGGTTCTTTCACGTCTTCACACACGCCTTCTTCAAGGCCTGCTTGTTCCTTGGTGCTGGCTCGGTGATGCACGCGGTGCATGCCCATGGGGACGCCGACATTTTCAAGCTCGGTGGTCTCAAGAAGCAGCTGCCGATCACTCGTTGGACGTTTCTAGCGAGCTGCCTGGCGATTGCGGGCTTCCCGCTCACCAGCGGGTTCTTTTCGAAAGACGAGATCCTCCTCGGCGCGGCTGCCCAGATATATCGCGCCAACGACGTGCTCATGACGTCCGTCGGCTGGTTCACCCTGATCGGGCTCACGCTCGCGGCGGTGATGACGGCTTTCTACATGTTCCGGCTCTACTTCCTGACGTTCACCGGCGATTACCGGAGCGCCGACCAGTCGGGTGACCACCCCTACGACGCACATCCGCACGAATCGCCGCCCAGTATGACGATTCCTCTGGTGGTGCTCGGTATCGGTGCGCTCGTGGTCGGCTTTCTAGGGCTCCCCCACGTGATGCCGATCACCGGGACGTCTCTTCCCAGCTGGTGGAGCCACTGGATGCACGCGTCGGTCGCTGGCCAACCCGTTCCCGAGGAGATGCAGGTCGTGAATCTTGCTTCGGGCCTCGCGTTTGGGGCGATGGCAATCGGAATCAGCGCCGCTTGGGTGCTCTACCGAAACAAGAGCACCGACGCGCTTGCCGACAAGATCCCGGCCCGGCTGTACCAGCTTGCCTTCGACAAGTGGCGCGTGGATGAGCTCTACGCGGCTACGATCGTCCATCCTATCAAGAAGATTGCCACCGTGGTGGGCCAAATGGACATGACCTTCGTCGACGCGCTCATGACGAGGTGGCCGAGCTTCCAGGTCCGAGAGACCGGCCGCGTCCTTGCCCGCCTACAAAACGGAGTCGTGCAGACGTACGGCGCGGTGATGATGGTCGGCGTCGTTGCGGTGCTGGCCTGGTTCTGGACCCCGCACTCGCGCATCGAGGCGGGCTTCGAGGGCACCCAGGTGGAGCTCACGACGCCGCAGGGCCTCGGGTATGAGTACCGCTGGGATGCGAACTCCGATGGCGCGTTCGAGACTCAGTGGGAACGCACTCCGAGCACGACGTTCGAATACGGTCATGGCGACGTGCGCGGCCTGGCGGTGTTCTTGAGCGACGTGCATTCCGGCATCGAGGAGCGGATCGACGTGACCGAGAGGTGGATGCCGCTCCCCATCGAGTCTGTGGTCCCCGCCGAGCTCCTGTCGCCGCGCGACACGGGATTCGAGGTACGCATCGACGGTGAAGCTGTGTTGATCCGCGAGGCGCATGCCCTGACCAAGCCCTCCGGAAGCGAGGAAATCGAGATCCGTTTGCCGATGGGCAGAGGTCACCGTTTCGGCCCGGCTCGCGTGTTTTCCCGCCCGCTCGTCGAAGCGACCGTCGAGGTTCGCAACGCCTTTGGGAATACACGCCGTGCCACGAAGGAAATCGCCCTGCCGTTCTCGCTCGAGCCCCCCTCCCATGCCTCCTTGATGCAGCCAATTGATGAGGCGGTCCGATGACGACTCACACCCTGACGTGGCTCCTCGTCGTTCCGGCAGCCAGCCTCTTGATAGTCCTCTCGCTGCCCCGGAGTTGGGACAACACGATCAAGCGCTTCTCGATCGGCGCGATGCTGGTCGAGTTGGCCCTCAGCCTTCGTCTGATCTTCGCCGACTACTCCCACGCCGGGTACAACTTCGTGGAGCACGTGGCCTGGGTCGAGTCCTTCGGGATTTCCTACAAGGTCGGCATCGATGGGATTTCGCTGTGGCTGGTAATTCTGACCACGCTCCTCTCGCCGATCGCGCTCTATGCGTCGTGGGGGAGCATCAAGACGCGCATCAAAGAGTACGCGGCGTCCTTCTTGTTGCTCGAGCTAGGCATGCTCGGCGCATTCGTCGCGCTCGACCTCTTCCTGTTTTACGTGTTCTGGGAGCTGATGCTCGTGCCGATGTACCTGATCATCGGTGTCTGGGGCGGCAAGGACCGCGTCTACGCAGCGGTGAAGTTCTTCCTGTACACGATGGTCGGTAGCTTGTTGATGCTGGTCGCCATTCTGTATGTGGTCGCGAGCTACGAGAAACTCACCGGGCACTACACCTTCGACCTGCAGGAGCTTTCGAACATGGTCCTGCCGGCCGTGCCGCAATACCTGCTATTCAGCGCGTTCGCCCTGGCCTTCGCGATCAAGGTTCCGATGTTCCCGTTTCACACCTGGTTGCCCGACGCGCACGTCCAGGCTCCAACGGGGGGATCGGTCATTCTTGCCGCTGTTCTTCTGAAGCTCGGCATCTATGGGTTCATCCGGTTCGCGATGCCGCTGTTTCCCGTGGCCAGCCAGACGATCGGCCCGGTGTTGGCAGGGCTCGGTGTCGTGGGCATCATCTACGGCGCCTACGCAGCCTGGGTACAGCGCGACCTGAAGAAGCTCGTCGCGTACAGCTCGGTTAGCCACATGGGCTTCATCCTGCTTGGGCTCTTCGCCATGAACCGCCACGGAATCTCGGGCGCCATCCTGCAGATGATCAACCACGGCATCTCGACCGGCGCGCTCTTCCTTCTGGTGGGGGTTATCTACGAACGCCGGCACTCGCGCTTGCTCGACGACTTTGGCGGTCTTGCGAAAGTGATGCCCTGGTACACGTTGTTCTTCGTCATCATCACGATGAGCTCGATTGGCCTTCCCGGCACAAACGGATTCATTGGTGAGTTCATGATCTTGGCCGGGTCGTTCTTCTCGCGCACACCGATCGGCTTAGGTTCGTCCTGGTTCGTCCTGACGCTCCTCGCCACGACCGGCGTCATTTTTGCGGCGGTGTACATGCTTCATGCCGTGCTTCGCATCTTCTGGGGCAAGGTGGTGCACACGGAAAACGAGTCGCTCTCCGATCTCAATCGGCGTGAGGTCCTCTCGCTGCTTCCGCTCATCGTGATGGTCTTCTGGATCGGCCTCTATCCGAAATTCTTCCTCGACAAGATGACCCCCGCGGTGGATGCGTTCGTGTCGGATTTCACCGTTCGGTACTACGAGGGGCGCCAGACCGGTGAGCCTCACCTGGTTGACTTCGACGAGCTGAAGCAACGACTCGCGGCCGCGGACGGTCTCGTACTGGCGGAGCCGGCCCACGAAGAGGTGAAGCGATGAGCGCCCTCATGGGAATCTCTCCATTGCTGCTGCTCGTCGCGGCGGGGCTCGCCCTCATGCTGGTCGATGCCTTTAGCGAGGAGCGCTCTGAGCTGGCACTGGTCACCGCCGTTTCGCTCTTCGTGGCGGCTGCTCTAGCGGGGGCGATGTTGGTTGGCGGTGACGTTGCGCCCGCGCCCGACGTTGTCACCCGCTACCTCGCGGTCGATCAATTCGGCCTGTACTTCGATGTCGTCATTTGCGTCGGCGCCGGCCTCTCCGCGCTGCTCGCGGGTGGATACCTGCGCGAGCACGGCTTGGAGCGAGGCGAGTTCTACGTGCTCCTCATCTTCACGGCGTTCGGCGCGATGGTGCTCGCGCGCGCCGTCGACTTGCTGAGCATCTTCTTGGGTCTCGAGACGATGTCCCTCGGAGCTTACGCCCTCGTCGCTTATCGTCGCACGAGCGCCCGCGCGGTTGAAGGCGCGGTGAAGTACTTCCTGCTCGGCTCGTTCGCCGCCGCGATTCTGCTCTTTGGAAGCGCGTTGCTCTACGGTGCCACCGGCCACACCGACCTCGCCGGCATCCAGCAGGT
>CAZHPJ010000324.1:0-3941 GCA_964534585.1 uncultured Sandaracinaceae bacterium
GTCCTCACGAACGATGGCTGCGTCGTTCCCACCGAGCTCGAGCACGACCGGAGTCAAAGTTTGGGCGGCTCGCTCCATGATCCGGCGTCCGGTCCTCGGCGAACCGACGAAGCAAATGACGTCCACCTCGTCGATCAGCGCGCTGCCGGTTTCGCCATACCCGTGAACCATCTGCACGACGCCATCAGGAACGCCAGCGTCGCGGAACAAGTCCGCGATCATTTCACCGATGAGCGGATTGGCCTCGGAAGGCTTTTGCACGACGGCATTGCCCGCGGCCAGTGCCGGGATCATATGCTTCACCCCGAGCTCGAACGGGAAGTTCCAAGGAAGCACGAAACCCGCAACACCGAGCGGCTCGTAGAAGACGCGGGCCTTCGAGCCGACGAAGAACGTGGGGCTGACTTTGATGCCGGACTCGAGCCGTTTCGCAAGGCGCGTGTGCAGCTTGATCGTTTCGCACAGCGGCCCCATGAGCCCCACCGGCTCAGACGGTGGCTTGCCGTTCTCAGAGGACACGAGCCTTCCGATCTCCAAAGCGCGGTCGATGAGGACACCACGAAGCCGATCGAGGATTCGGTTTCGCCCGTCGACACCCATAGCGGCCCATCCGACCTGTGCCTTCCGAGCCCGGGCGACGGCGGCTTTGACCTCGGCCGCGGAGGAGACTCGCACCTCGCCGAGCTTCTTGCCATTGCTCGGATCGAACGACTCCAACATTTGAGGAGCTTCCTTTTCTTCTTTCACTTGATGCAACATCACGACCTCCGAAGCTGCGGTGTCACTCAACGGGCGTAGCCATCGAGTCCTACGATGTCCTGTGCCCTACTCTTGTAGTCCTTTGATGGCGCCTCCGCGAGGAGCATCGTCTCCTACCCCCGGAGCCAGCCGTTGTCCTTGTACCAAGCCAGGGTTTCCCTCATCCCCGGAACCACATCGGGGTGCTTCAGCTCGAAGCCGGCTGCCTTGATTTTGGTGTTGTCCCAGATGCGATCGCACGACATGTAGTGGAGCGTGTCTTTTTCGAGGTTGGGCTTCGTGCCCATTCTCTTCGCAAAGAACTGCGACGTTGCAGCGAGCGGGATCAGTACGCGAATCGGCACGTGAAAGAAGGGCTTCTCGGTACCGAACAGCTCTCTCGAAAGAAACTTGAAGAACTCGGCCGTCGTCAAACGGGAGTCATCCGCGACGTTGTAGGCTTCGCCGATCATCTCATCGTGATCGAAGGCGTAGATCATCGCGCGGCACACGTCCTCTACGTGGACGAAGCCCTCGACGTTGTCCCCACCGCCCAACATCATGATCCGCGCTTTGTCGCGCTGGGAGTAGACGTGTTTGACCGCGTTGTGAATGCCGTAGTCCGACCGCCTGCCATAGATCGCGCCAGGTCGTAAGGAGGTGGCCTTGAGGCCCTTCTCGGAAGCGAAACGGCGGACGACCTGCTCGCCTGCCCACTTCGTTTCGTTGTAGGCGTTGAGCGGCGGGGTGAGCTTGCGCGCTTCTTCGTCGACGGGGGTCTTGTCGTGCCAATCGTAGCCGTAAACCCCCACCGACGAGAGGTGAATGAAACGCTCTACGCCTGCTGAGAGACATGCCTCACAGAGGTTCTCGACCGCGTTTACGTTGACCGCGACCATGAGCTCACGCGGGGTCGAGTAGTCGTGAATTCCAGCGACGTGAAAAACCCCGTCTACGCCCTCGAGGAGCGCCTCGAGGCCCTCGCGTTCCGTGAGGTCGGACTTTACGAACTCTACACCAAGCGCCTCGAACATCGCGCTGTAGTACCGGCTCGAAACGTCCGTTGCGCGAACGTAGAAACCAGCCTTCACGGCTTCGATCACGGCATGGTGGCCCGTGAAGCCCGCGGCCCCGGTGATGAGAATCTTTTCGTCTCTACTTGCAGTGGTCATCGTCGTTCTGATCACTTTTACGCGAACGAGCACCGTGACCAAAGAGGTTGCTTGCCATGCAGCGGTTCATCTTGACTTTCACTTCGATGGTGTCCTCATCTTCTTTTTCAATCGCTCTCATGACCATGTGAAAGATCGTGTCCGTGTGCTCGGCGATCCCCTTGGGGCGCCCCACGAGCAGCCATTGGATCGTCAGGTGTTCGATGAAACCGAGTACCATGTTGCGGACTAGGTACGGATCGAGGTCATCGCGAAACGCCCCGCGCCGCACGCCGTCCCGAAAGACGTCGATCAACGGGCGCGCCGCGGCCCGAACGCTTTGGTACTCCGGCGACGCGACATATCGACGGTTCCCCTTGAGCGTGAGGAGCGCAACCGATGTGTAGAGCGGGTTGTTCTCGTAGAACTCGAGGTACGCTTGAATGATAGCCCGGACGCGCTCCCGCGGGTCGTCGACGTAGTGGGCGAGCTCCCTGACGCGCTCGAGCTCCCTGCGCGTGTAGAGCTCTGAAATCGAAAAGAGCACGTCCTCCTTGGACTCGAAGTACTCGTAGAGAGTGGGCTCGGAGATACCCGCCTCGGCGCTGATCGCGGCGACGGTTGCATCCTCGAAGCCCTTCTCGCCGAAGACCCTCAACGCCCCCTCGAGGATCGTGTTTTTCCGGCCGAGGTTGCGGTTTTTCTTGTTTTTCGAGGAGCTTGCCAAGCCCTTCTCACTGGGAATTGCCATATTCACACTTCAGTTTTCATAAGAAATACAAGGCTCAACCCAAGCTGTCAATCTTAAACCTTTATAGCACTAAATTTCTAGATAATAAGTCTAAGCAACTATAAGAAACACTTCAGGAGGGCGAAGCCATGGACCTGTCCGTATTGCAGTACGAAGTCGTCGACTCGGTGGCAGTGATCCGCATGAACCACCCGCCGGTCAATGCGTTTGGGCCGGCGTTTCTCGAGGACCTCGAAACGGTGCTCGAGCGCTTGAACAAGCCCGGGGAAGCGCGCGCCGCATTGATCACCAGCGCGATTCCCTTTCTGTTCTCCGCGGGCGACGACGTAAGCCAACTCCGGGAGATCGACGACAGCCTCCTCGACCTACATCCAAGGGCGGTCGCTGCGTTCGACGCGTTGGAGGCGCTCCCAATGCCCACCGTCGCCGCCATGAACGGACATGCCCTCGGCGGCGGCTTCGAGCTCGCGTTGACCTGCGACTTCCGGTTCATGGCGACCGGCCCTGGTCTCATCGGGCTTCCCGAAGTGCGCTTAGGACTGATCCCGGCATTCGGGGGCACGCAGCGGCTGACTCAACTCGTCGGCAAAGGCAAAGCGCTCGAGCTGATGTTCAAGGGGCTTCAGCTCACGCCCGAAGACGCACGGCAAGCCGGCCTCGTCAACGCACTGTTTGCGCCGGGAGAGCTCCACCAGCGATCTCTCGACTACGCGGTGCGGCTCGCGCGTCAAGCAACCGGCGCGATCGCGGGCATCAAGAGCGCCGTGAACGTCGGTCTGCGCGAGGGATTTGCGCGTGGCATGGAGGAAGAGGCCCGCGCCTTCCGACAGAACATGCGATCGCAGGACGCTAAAGAAGGCATCGAAGCGTTTCTCGACGGCCGCAAACCAAGCTTCAAAGGACAGTAACCCAGGTCGGCTTCGAAGAAAGTCTCGCCCTCGTAGGCGGTCGGACGCCTAATTGCGAAGCTTGATGTCGAGGACCACCTGCCCCCCGGCGTACTTGAACTTGGCGTCCTTGTATTCCGGCGGACCGAATCTCCTCGCGGGGATGTTTTTCGAGACACCCCATCCCTCTTGCGGGCGGCCGACGAAGCTCGTGTTGAGCTCACCGTTCCTGTCCTCGTCGTGCACCACCGCCACGGCGTACTCGCCAGGTTTGACGTTGCTGAACTTGCAGGTTGCCTTGTCGGATTTGTGTTGGGTCCAGACGAGCTTGGCCGCCTTTGCCGAGTCTGATGGGAATCCGTCTTCCTTCGAAAAGAGCGAACACCCGATACGGCCCTCGGTATTCGCAATGTT
>CAZHPJ010000325.1:0-2014 GCA_964534585.1 uncultured Sandaracinaceae bacterium
ATCGTGATCGGCATTCCTGGAACATCGTCGCCTTTCAAAAGCTGCTCGACTACATGTCCCAGTACGAGGTGCCGAAGCTGGTCGTGCTCTCCGGGGCCAACGTGTATGGCCCCCAGTCGAACAACCCGCAGTTCCTGACCGAGGATGCGCCTTTGCTCGGCGCCCAGCATTTCGGTGGGATGCGCGACCTGGTCGAGCTCGACATGCTCGCCCAGAGCTTTTTCTGGAAGCACCCGAACGCCGAGACGGTCGTGCTTCGGCCCTGCCACATCGTCGGGCGGGTTCACAACGCGGCCAGCAACTACCTCCGTCTCGAGCGCCCGGTCATGGTGATGGGCTTCGATCCCATGATGCAGGTCGTACATGAAAAGGACGTCGTACGGGCGATCGAGCTGGCGCTTCGCCCGGGCGTACGCGGCATCTTCAACATCCGGGGGGCCGGCGAGATGCCGCTTTCCCATCTGATTCGCAAGATTGGCGGGCGGCCCCGCCTAGTGCCGTCGCCTCTGGCCAAGCTCGCTCTCGATCAGCTTTGGAAGCTGAGGCTCAGCAACTTCCCGTCGCAGGAGCTCGATCACCTTCGCTACGTTTGCATGGTCGACGACTCGCGGGCCCGCGCCGAGTTGGGGTATGAGCCCGTCCATTCGATCGACCAGGTCCTCAAAGACATCCGCCGGCTACGTTACCAAGTAGCCTAGCGGCACTTGCCGTCGACGCAGTCCTGTCCGTCGGGGCAGTCACGCTGCACACGGCAGTCGCTTACCATCTCGCTTTCGACGTAGCAGAGGTTATCCGGCCCACAGAGCGGTACCTGGCCGTCGTACGATGCGCAGATCGCATCCGGATCGGGTGCGCTGATGTCGCATTCGGTGCGGCACATGCCCTCCACGCACAGGGTGCCATCGCAGTCCGCGTCGGTGCGGCAGAAGGGCGCAGGCGCCCTGGGATCGGGGCTGGTGCGTGGCCGACAGAAGTCCTGCGCGTCACAGACCTCGATCGCGGCGTCACAGCCTTCCTCGCAACGGCGCAGGCAGGTCCCTTCGACGCAGTTGGTCCCGAGGTCCGGGCACTCGCTGCTGTCGATGCACTCCCCGACGATCGGCTGACACAGGTTGTCTTCGCAGGCGGTGCCGCTTGGGCAGCTGGTGTCCGGGCCGCAGAGGAGCCGGCAGCGATTGTTGGTGCAGGTAAACCCGGCCGAGCACTGGAAATCGAACTGGCAGGTCTCAGTCATCGGTGTACAGAGATTCTCGATGCAAAGCTCATCCGTGGTGCAGTTGCCGTCGGCCAAGCAGGTGCCGTCCGTCTCGGGCCGGCAGCTATCGCGGAAGTCGCATTCGAAACCGGAGGCGCAGTCGCGGTCGGCGGTGCACTCGGCGATGGCGGGGATGTAACAGCCGCCGTCGAAGCGATCGCAGTAGCTTCCCACCGGGCAATCCCCGTCGGTGAGACAGATCCCGAAGTCGTAGGCGATACAACTGTTCGTCTCCCAATCGCAGAACGTATCCACAGGGCAATCGAAGTCGCCCTGACAGGAGACTTGGACTTCACGTTGTACCGGTCCCGATCCATAGATAGGGCAGCCGGAGAGGAGCAGCACCAGAGGGAGGAGTGACGTCACACGTGGATTGGCCATGTCCCTCGGACGCCTCCCGTCTGGGCGTATTCATGAGATGAGCCGTTAGCCCAGAAAGGTGTCCTCGAACGCCCGATTTTGGCGCAACGCCTCGTACAAGACGATGGCGACTGCGTTGCTGAGATTGAGGCTCCGGACCGCTCCAATCGTGGGGATGGCCCACACGTTTTGCCGGTCCTGGAGCAGCTCCCGGGGCAGCCCGACCGACTCTCTGCCAAAGACCAGGGCGTCGCCGGGCTCGAACGGAGCCTCGAGATACGACCTCGATGCTGCAGCAGAAAACAAATGAATTCGGCGCCCTGGATCGGATTCCTCGAACGCTTCGAACGATTCGTGCCGGTGGACCTCAACCAGGTCCCAGTAGTCGAGACCCGCACG
>CAZHPJ010000325.1:2114-3931 GCA_964534585.1 uncultured Sandaracinaceae bacterium
TGCCGCGCGCGAACGATGGGAGGAGCGGATGGAAACGATGGGGGGGCCGCTCGGTGAGCGCCTGGATCAGCTCGACGTCGAGGTGGCATTCTTGTTCGACGACGGCACCTTCGACTCGGCGTCGGCGTCCCTCATCGACGCGCTCGTGAAACCACAGCATGGGGTCGCCTATGAGCAGCCCGCGCGTTGGCGCTATCTTCTTCCGCGCGCCACACGGGCCGCCGGCACCCCCACCGACGCGTACCGCAGGCTGTTCCGCGAGAACGACTTGCCCGAAGACAGCTTCGAGCGGCGCGACCTGCGGCTCTATCGGCTTCGGATGCGAACCGTGTCGATCGATCAGGGTTCAGCGGGCTCGAGGCGCGCCGGTGGCCCGTCCGGCTCCGGCGAGTGATCGGGCTCTTCCTCGGCCTCGAAGGTGTCGAGGGGCGAGTCAGGTTCGGCTGGGAGCAAGACCACGAAGGTGGTGCCGAAGCCTTCGCGGCTGCGCGCGTCGATTCGGCCGCCCGTCTCGGACACGATGCGCTGTGAGATCGCAAGGCCGAGCCCGGTGCCCTGCTGTTTGGTCGTGACGAACGGCACGAACAGGTTGGCGAGCAAGCCCGGTGCGATGCCGGGGCCGGTGTCGCGGACGCTGACCCGAACCCAGCGACGAGCACCTCCGCCAATGCGGAACCGGTCCTGGGTGCGGGTCTCGACGTAAATGTCGCCACCGCTCGTCATGGCTTGCACGGCGTTTTGGACGAGGTTGATCAAAACCTGCCGGAAGTGTTCGATGTCGATACGCACCTTGGGCAGGTCTGGGTCCATCGTGACGTGGAGATCGACTTCAGCTGAATCGCATTCCGGCCGGAGGAATTGAAGCGTCAACTCCACCGCCTCGTTCACGCAAATCGGCTCGGGATCGGTGTAGGCGGGGCGCGCGTAGTCCAAGAACGAGCCGACGACCCGGTTTAGCCGGTCGACCTCGTCGACGATGATGTCGAGGAACTCGCCCCGCTCCTCCCGGTGCTCCGAGGTTTCGGAGAGGTACTGTGCGCTGGCTTTGATCGAGCCGAGCGGGTTTCGGATTTCATGAGCCAGGCCCGCCGCCATCTCACCGAGGGCCGCGAGTCGGTCTTTCTCCTTCATCTGCTGGTAGAGCCGGGAGTTCTCGACCGTGACGGCGACCTGGGTCGCCAAGCCCCCCAGGAGTTGAACCTCTTCCCGCGAGAACGCATCGCGCAGGCGATCGTCTCGGACAGCAAGAAAGCCGTAAAGATGACCCGACTCGCCGCGAAGGCCCAAGCACACCGAGGCCTGCAGTGCCCGCATGGTGACCGCGATGTCGTGTGCGGTTTCGGCTTCCCGGTCGTCGCCGAGGCGTCTTCGCTCTTCGAGCTCGCGCTCGGCGTTCTCGAGCACGGCGGCTCCGGTCTTCGACAAACGATCGAGCAGCGGCCGCGCCGGCGCCATCTCGACGCGCTCCGTGGGCTTGGGGCCAAAGTGGTTTTTCAGGACGAACACGCGAGCATCCGGTCCAAGGAGATAGAGCGCACCCTGCGTGAATCGAGGGGACGCATCGAGTCCGTCCATCAGGAGCTCCCCGAGCTCATCGACGTCGAGGATATGGGCGAGCGACCTGCGGAGGGCGAGGATGGTGCGCTCGAGCTCGAAGCGTTCGTGGAAGAACACCTGGGAGATCCACTCCTGCACTTTGGTTCGAAGCGGATCGAAGAGAATGAGGACGACGAACGCCGAGACGACCACGTGGAGGAAGAGCTGATCGCCCGAAACGAGGCGCATCAACCAGAGAATGAAGGCCAATATGAACGCGA
>CAZHPJ010000326.1:0-3916 GCA_964534585.1 uncultured Sandaracinaceae bacterium
AGATACCGTTCGTCTTGAATTAAAAGCCATGGGATGGCAAGTTTTCGCGAGGTCATGAGAGCGGTATCGACCGCTTGGAGCACAAACAGGGACGACGTGCTCGAGCAAGCTGAGCGTCTCGTCGAAGCACTCCATGGAATCAGTTGCCGCTCACGAAGCCGACGTGTTCACCACGGTCAGCGAAATTACCGCGCTAGAATGCGAGCATCTTTTGGGCCGGCGGCCCGACGTGATCCTACCAAATGGTTTCGGGGCAAGGCCCGTTTCGCCCGACCAGCGGCAACGGGCCCGGGAGGAGCTCTTCAAGCTTGCCGAGCTCACCACGGGTGACCAGTACGATCGAGAAAACACCCTGATCTTCACGCTCGCGGGACGTTACGAGTACATCAACAAGGGCGTAGACGTGTACCTCGACGCCACAACTGACCTAGCCGGGGAGCTGGAGTCGCGCAACGGCAAACGCGTGATCGTCTACGCGATGCTACCGGCCGGCCATGCCGAGCCCAAACGTCAACTTTGGGATCGAGCCCACGGCGCCTCCGCTGGGACCCCGTTGCGGTGCACTCACGACCTCGTCGACGAGGCCAATGACCCGATCACGAATCGCTTGAATGCGCTTGGTTGCGACAATCGTCCGGGCGCACCCGTCCACGTGGTACACGTCCCGATCTATCTGGACGGAACCGACCCGCTGATCCGTCACAAATACTGGGACCTGCTACCTGGAGCCGACCTTGGTGTCTTCCCTTCGTTCTACGAGCCGTGGGGATACACCCCACTCGAAGCGATTGCGTTCGGAGTTCCTGCAATCACGACCGACCGAGCTGGGTTCGGCCGCTGGGTCGCGGCTCAAGGTGATGCAAAGCGCACTGGCGTCCGGGTCCTGAAGCGCGAGGGGGTACCTTTCGACGAGGTCAGCGGCTCGCTCAAGGCGGCCCTGCTCGAGTTCATCGACCTGTCCCCGGCGGACAAGGAATCACTCCGAGAAGCCTCTCTCCAGACTGCGGCGCTGACCGACTGGTCCAACTTCATGGAGCACTACGAAGACGCCCATGAGCGCGCGCTTGCGGCGGGTGCCGCGCGACGGAAAGAGCTGCCGATGGAGCGCTTGAGCATGACGTCGATGCCCGCGGTGTCGTCGGGCACCTCGGGGGTCTTCGGGCTGTTCGTGAAGCCTCCCGTCAAGGAAGGAGAAGAAGCTGCTCCGTACAAACGGACGTTCATGGTGACGAACGCTCTTCCCGAAGAGCTACAGCCTCTGCAGGAGATCGCATCCAACCTCTGGTGGCGATGGCACCCTGAAGTGGCCTCGCTATTCAAGCGAATCGACCCGAGTCTCTGGTTCAAGCTCGAAGAGAATCCGCACGCGCTCCTCGACCAGGTCAAGCCCGATCGGCTCCTCGGCTCGGCGATGGACAAGGAGTACGTTGAGGACGTCGCGCGGCTCCATCGAGAGATGGTCGAGTCTACGGAACCGCAGGACCCGCGCATTGCGTACTTTTGCATGGAGTTCGGCATTGCCGGGTTCTTGAAGCTCTACTCGGGCGGTCTTGGAATCCTGGCTGGCGATCATCTCAAAGCAGCAAGCGACTTGAACCTGCCCTTATGCGCGGTGGGGCTCGCCTACCACGACGGTTACTTTCACCAGATCATCGATCGTGAAGGCCGCCAAGAGGACCTCGGCGACGCAAACGACTTCGAAAGCCCCCCGTTCGAACCGGTGATGGTGGGACGGTATGCGCCGCTGCGGGTCACCGTGCCGCTGCCGACCGGCCCAGTGCAGGTGCGGGCGTGGAAACTCAAGGTCGGACGGATCCCACTGTTCCTCCTCGACACCGACGTGCCCGAAAATCGTCCTGAGGACCGCGCGATCACCGATCGTTTGTACGGTGGCGATGCAGCTCATCGTCTCCGGCAGGAGATGATCTTGGGCCTCGGAGGCTATCAACTGCTGACCGAGCTCGGCATCGACCCCGATGTTTTCCATATGAATGAGGGCCACAGCGCCTTCCTTCTCATCGCGCGGGCGGCCCACCTGATTCAGCGGCACGGCCTCAGGTCGCAGGAAGCGTTCGAGTACATCCGAAACACGACGGTTTTCACGACCCACACGCCGGTGCCCGCAGGGCATGACCACTTCTCAGAGGAGATGGTGCGCCCGTACTTGACGCGCTTCGAGCACCTGCTTCGAATGGACTGGCCCCGTTTGATGGCAATGGGCCACACGCCAGACGGTGCGCAGAACACGTTCGGAACGACTGCGCTCGCGGTGAGAAGCGCAGGCCGAATCAACGGCGTCAGCGCCAAGCATGGCGAAGTGGCGCGGGAGATGTTCCTGCAGTTCTATCCAGAGTTCGACTGTGCGGACGATGTGCCGTGCACGAGCATTACCAACGGCGTGCACGTCTCGACGTGGCTCGCGCCGCGCTGGCAACGGTTGATGGAGCGGGAGATGGGGCGCGGCTGGCGAGACCAGATCGAAGACCCTTACAACTGGGAGTGGCTGAGGAAGCACGACTCTGCCGAGATCTGGGCGATCCATCGTGCGCTGCGCGCGGACTACGTAGAGTGGCTCAAGGACCACCTGACCGAGACGTGGACACGGAGGCGCGAAGACCTTTCGTTGCTCCGAGACATCCTCGCCCGGCTCGACGAGGATAGTCTTTTCATCGGCTTTGCGCGGAGGTTCGCACCATACAAGCGAGCTGACTTGCTCTTGAGCGAGCCCAAGCGGCTGGCCAAGCTGCTCGACGGCGACCGGGGCGCGACGATCATCTACGCCGGCAAGGCACATCCGGCTGACGATCACGGCCAGGCGCTGCTTCAGCGAGTCTATCAAGCCACGAAGCATCCCGACCTCGCGGGTCGTGTGATCTTCATGGAGGACTACTCCATCGACGAAGCGCGCCGGATGGAGGCCGGATGCGATGTCTGGCTGAACACGCCGACCCGTCTGCTCGAAGCCAGTGGCACTTCGGGAATGAAAGCCGCGATGAACGGTTGCTTGAACCTCAGCGTGGATGACGGCTGGTGGCTCGAAGGATACCAAAAGGACAACGGCTGGGTCATCGACCTACCGGCCACATCGATGCACGACCCGAGCGCCTACGACCGCGCGGTGACGATGGCGCTGCTAGAGGGCGAGATCCTGCCGACCTACATGGATCGCAATGAGGAAGGCGTGCCCGTGGCCTGGGTTGATCGGATGAAAGCCAGCATGGCGAGCGTCATTCCGAATTTCTCGTCGCGCCGCATGGTCACCGACTATGCCGACGAGTTCTACGAGCCCGCGATGAAAGACGCTGTCGCACTGCGCGACTCGAACTACCGCCCGCTGTTCGCTCTGGCGGACTTGGCGGACGCCATCCGTGCCCACTGGAACGAAATCGCCCTGGAGAGCGTCCGCTTTGGCGGCTTGGGTAGCGATGAGCTGACCGTTGGCATGACCGTCTCGGCCGAATTGTCGCTGCATCACCCCGGACTCGATGCAAGGGATCTCGACGTCGAGGCCATCGTGACATTCGGCAGCCGCTTACCCGAGCTCTCCTCGAGACTCGTCGTCCCCTTCGCAACAGACGGCGCCGAGGACCGAAGCACCTGGCAAGGCGTCTTCACCGTCCAAGCCAGCGGCGGCCACGAGCTCAGATTCCGAGTCCGACCGAAGGACCGAAGCCCACTACGCCCGGCAGCCCTAGGAATGCACATCCAAAAGTGGTTGTAACCGAACACCGGCACCGACGCTGGCGCTGAAGCGGAAGCGGAGAGTTCGGAACCCGTTGCTGAAACAGCTCCTGAACATCCACTCCACCGTCGTGATGGGGCGTCTCGGACGCTACAAGAACAACCTGATGACCTGGGTCTCCCCCACCAACTGCAAGCTGGTGGATCGGGCGACGCGCTACGTGAGACTCCTCCT
>CAZHPJ010000327.1:0-331 GCA_964534585.1 uncultured Sandaracinaceae bacterium
CTCCTGTGAAGAAGTTTGCAAGGAGCAAGCGATCAATCGTAGCGGCTTTCGCATCAATGCGGACCGCTGCACGGTCTGTGGCGACTGCGTCGAGGCCTGCGCGTACTCGGCGCTGAGGCTGATCGGAGAGAGGCTGACGCCGGAAGAATTGATGGATCGAGTCCTGGCCGACAAGCCATACTTCGATAGCGGTGGTGGTGTCACGCTCAGCGGTGGGGAGCCGACACTCTATCCCAAGTTTCTAGACCGCTTCATCGACCTCTGTGTGCAAAGCGGTATCCACATCGGTATCGAAACCTTCGTCGATCACCGTGTCGCAATTGTCGTCCAC
>CAZHPJ010000327.1:341-3914 GCA_964534585.1 uncultured Sandaracinaceae bacterium
CACATCGGTATCGAAACCGCTGGTCGATTCAGCATGGAGAAGTGTCTGCCTTTTCTCGAGAAGGTCGATCTGATTTATTTCGATTTGAAGGTTCTCGATCCGGCTCGGCATGAGCAAGCCGTGGGCAAAGGGCTGGAGGCTATCCTGAGCAACGCCGAATATCTTGCAAAGAACGAATTCCCGGTAGAGTTTCGCATGCCGTTGGTGCCCGGCTATACCGACACCAAAGAAAACATCGATGCGGCGATCGCGTTCCTGAAATCGATCGGCCATCACAAGCTTCACCTTCTCGAGTACCACAACATGGGAGAGGTCAAGATCGACATCATTCAAGGCAAGCAGCGGAAACTGGGACTCAGCCGCTACACCGATGAGAGCTTGGCCGCGATTGCGCATAGGTTCGAGCAGGCCGGGATCGAACGAGCTTGAACGGCCCGGGGAGGGAGAGGGAGTCATGAACCAGCTTACACGAGGCATGTTTGTTGTTGCGCTAGTGACCGGGGCTTTCGTCGATGGCGCTACCGCTCAAGATGCGATCGTCAGCGAGCCGCCGGCTGCGTCCTCGATGCAAGTGGGGCAGCCACATTCTCGACCGCAGACGTATGAGGAGTACCAACGCGACGAGCTCATGCGGAGCTCCCGCCGGTCGCGCAACGCCCTCATTGGCACATCGGTGGCCACCGCCGTCGGGGCTGCATTTCTGTTTCCCGGCCTGGTCAGGCAATGCTACGTGATCGACTTTCAGCACACCACCGAGGTCCGATGTACGACTGCCGGCAAGGCGTTGGTGGGGATCGGCTCCCCACTTTTCTGGGGAGGTGCGACCGGCGTTCTGATCACCGCGATCATGTTCGGCGTCAGGAAGGGCAAGCTACGCCGGCTCAACGACCGCATGGCTTACGAGAAGTCGCGCGCCGTTCGCTGGGATCCGGCGGGCTCGCGCTTCGTATTCTAGCTGGACCCGGGCGTTATCGACGGTACGCGCCCGGCGACGTTCCGCTCCACTGCTTGAAGCACTTGGCGAAGTGATACTCATCGTCGAAGCCGACCTGCATGGCCACTTCGGCGAGGGGCACCGTGCTGGTGCGAAGCAGGTCGGACGCAGCGGCCATCTTGAGGTTCATCGCGTATTTCATCGGCGGGACACCGACGCTCTTCTTGAACAGCCGAATGAAGTACGACTTGTCGAGCCCGAGGCTAGGCACGAGGTCATCCAGACCGTACGCCTCACCGACGTGCGTGCGCATGAACTCCAGTGCTTGCTCGACCGCAGGGTGGCTTCCGCTCGTCACCGGCGTGTCGACCATCAAGTCGTACAACACTCCGGCGAGCCTCACGGTGGCCGCGCGGTGCTGGCGCGGATCGTTCGTCAGAAGCTGACGGCTCATCTGGGCGAAGAGCGCGTGGTACCGGTCGCCCAGCCGGCGAATCTGGCCCTCACCGAGCAGCGTTTCCAAGTCGTCGGCGGTCTCTGCATCGTGATCGGCGTCGAGGTCGAGAAAAGCGACGTACTGAAGGAGGTATTCCCCCTCGGGCACGACCATTCGGTGCATCGTGTTGGGGCGGGTGTAGAAGAAATCCCCCGGCCGCACAGCTAGTTGCTGCCTTCGAAGCTCGAATGATGCGCGGCCCGCCACGACGTAGTGGAGCTCGTAGCTACCGTGTGCGTGACGCTCGGCAATTCGAAGCGTCCGAGGCAGCAAGGTGCACGAGCTCACCAGCATGATGTCAATATTATACATCGATAGGTCAGCTTGAACCATTGCCCAGCCTGCTCTTCCGTACGTATGTTCCAGGTACGCTCGGCTAGGGTGTGTTGAAAGGAGTCGGGACCATGCTCGAATCTATCGAAACCTCGCCAACTTCTCGCGATTCCAGGGTACTGACACCGCACGAGGCGCGCATCGAGCGGGGCGAAGCGCTCGGCTTGGCCGGCGGTGGCGCGAAGTCCAAGCGTGCGCGGATCCAAAGGATGCTCGAGGGGTTTCGGGACCAGCCGATCCGTCTCAACATCGACCGCGCCCGCCTGCTCACCGAGTCCATGAAGACCAGCGAGGGGCAGCCGATGGTGCTTCGCTGGGGCAAGGCGCTGGCTCACATCCTCACGCATCACCCGATCCACATCGAGGACGAAGAGCTTCTCGTGGGGAGTGCCGGGTCGCCAGGACGCTACGCGGTCGTGTACTGCGAGCTCGTAGGCCCCGGCCGCTTCTACACGCATCCGCATGAGCTCGTGCCGAGCAGCCCGGGCGACCCGATCGTCGTCACGGAGGAAGATGTCGCGGCGCTCAAGGAAGACATCCTCCCGTACTGGGAGCACAACGCCTATCACCAGGCCATCATGAACGCGCTTCCCGAGGAGACGCGGCGCTTGATGGAGCGGATCTTCGTCGTTACGCCCACAGCAGCAGCCCGCTCGATGCTGGCCTGGGCTCACGACTACGGGAAAGTGCTCGAGCGTGGGATCGGCTCGATTCGGCAGGAGGCTGCCGAGCGGCTCGAGGCGCTCGACCCGGTCGACACTGCAGCCTACGTGGAGCAGCGCCCGTTTCTCGAAGCGGTTTGCTTGGTTTGTGATGGGATGATTGCATTCTCGCACCGCTACGCCGAGCTGGCGCGGTCGATGGCTGCCGATGAGCCCCGCGAAGAGCGTCGTCGCGAGCTGCTCGAAATCGCCGACATCTGCGAACGGGTCCCGGAGCATCCTGCGCGAACGTTTCGTGAGGCCGTGCAATCCCAGTGGTTCATCCAAACCATCTCGCGCCTCGAACAGGCGATCGGTGGCGTCGTCGGCAACGGCCGCATCGACCAGTATCTCTATCCTTACTACCGCCGAGACATCGACGAGGGACGGCTAACCGACGACGAAGCACTGGTGTTGCTGGAGTCGATCTGGATCGGTATGGCCAGGAGCACCGACGTCTACGCCAAGCCGGGGCAGCCCTCGCTGACGGATGGGTTTGCGCATTGGGAGGCCACCACGATCGGCGGCCTCACGCCCGACGGCCAAGATGCGAGCAACGAGCTTTCGTATTTGATTTTACGGTCGAAGCGGGAGTTCCCGCTGCACTATCCCGACCTTGCGGCGCGCATCCATTCGCGCACTCCCAACGCCTTTCTCCACGCCGTCGCCGAGACCATCAAGGACGGTTCGGGATTCCCGAAGCTGTTTTGCGATGACGAGATCATCCCCCTGCTCGTCGCGAAGGGCGGCAGCATGCAGGAGGCCAACGACTACTGCGTCACCGGGTGTTCTGAAACCAAGATGCTCAATAGAGAGGGCATCGCCACCGGATGCGCTTGGATCAACCTAGGCGCGATCCTCGAGATGACACTCCGCGACGGCCGCATGGCTTGCTACGGCGACGGGCTCGTAGGGATCAGCACCGGCGACCCGAGGGCGTTCACGACCTTCGACGAGGTCTGGGACGCATTCACCCGGCAAGTGGGGAACGTCGTCCAACACACGTTCATCCAGCAGCACGTGTCCGACACGCTCAAGTCGCGCTACATCGCTTCGCCGATGTTCTCCATGTTGCACGACCTTTGCTTGGCGAGCGGCAAGGACATCCA
>CAZHPJ010000328.1:0-3894 GCA_964534585.1 uncultured Sandaracinaceae bacterium
GCTGTGCCAAGGGATTTCGAGGTCTCTCTGGAACGCTCCGAGCTCATTCAGATAGCTCGCATCGAAGGGCTCAACCGCACCCAAGCACGTGCTCAAACCATGCGTCACGACGGGCCAGTCTTCTCGGGCCAGCTCCAACATCTCTTGATACCGGCCCCCGCGGCCGACGTAGTTCTCGGGGTGAATCTCCAACCACGCGACGCTCTTCGGCTGCCGTTCGAGGAGCTCGGTCGCAAGGTCGTAGCGAAGCCCTAGGCCAATTCCGTTGACGTCTCGAGTCATTCAGTCTCTCAAAGAAAAGAGAAGCCGCGGCGACACACGCCACCGCGGCTTCCAGCACCATGCTGCTCCATCCCGAGCAGCGTGACCCTTGCAGACTACTTCGCGCCGCCGCAGCTGCTCTCGCCACAGGAGGCTTCTGAAGCTTCGTCTTTCTTCTTCATGGCTTCTTCGTGCTTGGCTCCACCGCAGCTGCCCTCACCGCAGGAGGCTTCCGCTGCGCTCTCTGTGGCTTCGGCGCCTGTCGTCGCCTCGCTTGCCTCAGGACCATCGTCCGACTTGCATGCGGTGGTCATGCTGAGTGCCGCAGTCGCCATCGCGATGATCGTGTGCTTGAGTGCTGAGTTCATGTGTCTTTCCTCTTTCTTGTAAACGCATCAGGAGCGACAAGAAAGGCCCCGGTCGATGCAACGCGGCGTCAGGGACCAATCCCGTTTCCCCGCTTCCTAGTAGGGCACGCTAGCCAAACGAATGGATGGCCGCAATCCAAAAGCGAAACGCCCATCATGACATCGTACTACGTCCAGGGCCCTGAGATGTTTCGCCGGAATTCCATCGATTTTCCCCTGGCGTTCGATGGCAAATACAGCATAGATTTTCATGGGTTACGCCATGAGCCCCCTCTGGAAGATATCCGCGCTCGTCGCCGCCGTTGGATGCGCGCACGCCGAGGCCGAGCCCCTCGAGCAGGACGAGCCGGCTGCAGTGGCCCGCTACACGGTTACAATCTCTGACAAGTTCGAGGGCGCTCGGGTTCGAGCATGCTTCGATGGGACGGCTGTGCGGGAGTTGGTTCCCATCGACGACGCCGCGGCAGGTGTGGTGCGCAAGGCCTGGGCCGATGGTCGGGACGTCAACGTCGACGCGGGCCGGATTCGCCTGAGCGATCCGCTACGCACGTCGTGCGTCACCTACGAAACACACTTTCGGGATCTCTTGTTTCGCGCCAGCGACTCGTCGACAGTCGTCATGTCCCAAGCGCAGTGGCTGTGGCGCCCGGAGCCATTCCCGCACCAGCCAATCGTGGCGGTGCGCTTCATCCTTCCCGACGGCGGACGTGTTTCACTGCCTTGGCCCAAATCTGGCGACACGTACTACCCAGACGAGAGCGTTTTTTTCATGCGCGGCTATAACGTGCTTGGGTCCTTCGACCATCAGGTCTTTTCGGTTGACGGGACGAGCGTGGAGGTTGCTCGCATTGGGAGCGGAGCGAGCCCCGCTGACGTCCGGCATTGGCTCAGCGGTGCCATGCGAGTGAGCGCGTCGGTGGGCGAGAGCTTCCCTCGCGACCGTCTCCATTTCGTCGTCGCCTTCGTCGACCCGTGGCACGAATTCGTAAACTTCGGGATGCTGCGGCGCGGCGGCGGCGATTCGGTGCTTCTCGTCCCGTCGCGCGACGCGACCGCCGAGCAGTTGGAGGCGCATTGGGTCGCGATTCACGAGCTTGCGCACCTGTGGCTTCCACGGGTGCGCTCCAAAGACCGATGGCTTTCCGAAGGCATAGCCACGTACTTGCAAGAAGTGTTGCGTGCCCGCTGCGGCCTTCAGAGCAGCGAGCGCACGTGGACCCGCCTGCGCGACGGGTTCGAGCGCGGACGTCGTTCAGGGACAGGACGTCGCCTTGCTAGAGAAAGCCGAGACATGAACCAGACCGGAGCGTACCACCGTGTCTACTGGGCGGGTGCCGCCTTTGCGCTGGAAGTGGACGTTCGGCTGCGCCAGGAGAGCAACGGAGAGATGAATCTAGTTCGCGCACTCGATCTCGCCCAGCCTGCCTGGGCTGCTCAAGCGCAGCCCGTCGGAGCGTCGAAGGTGCTCGCCAGGCTCGAAGAAACAAGCGGCGCGGCGTTCTTAAAAGCGCTGGCCCAAACCTACGCGGCCCGATCGGAGTTTCCAACCAACGTCTATGCGAACGCTCCAGAGTACGGGCCAATTCGCGAACGGATCACTTCGCCAGCGAAAGACAGTTGTTCGATCAGCGCCGGATCGTCTCGATGAGCCGCTTGCGTGTTGGCGGGCGTCGTTTTCCGATCCGTACGGCATTTGCCACCCGCTGTGTGCCCGCGTCTAGCAGTGCGCGCTTCGACGTGTACAGCGTCGCAATGTCCTCACCCGAGCAGACTCGATCACCAAGTTGCACGTGCAAGCGGACCCCGGCTCCCGGGTCGACCCGATCCTCCGCATTGCTGCGGCCCGCGCCCAACGCCATCGATGCGTGACCTAGTTGGAGGGGGTCGATGTCGGTGACGTAGCCATCGTTCGCTGCGGTGACCGTCACGCGCTGGCCCGCTACGGCGAGTTGGCTCGGCGCGTCGACGACGCTCGGATCGCCACCTTGTGCTTTGACGACTTGCCGCATCTTTCGGAGTGCGGATCCGTCGGCTACCGTCACTTCGATGCGCCGCAGCGCCTGCGACTTGGTTTTGGCGACCCCTGCGGAGCGCAGCATCTCAGCGGCTAGCTCATGGGTGAGCTCCCGAAGGTCGTCTGGGCCCTGGCCATGAAGAACCTCGAGCGCCTCGGCGGTTTCGAGCGAGTTGCCGATCGTGTACCCAATCGGGGTATTCATATCCGTGAGCAGGGCGGAAACGCGCATCCCGCTCAGCCTTCCGACTCGCACCAGACAGCGTGCGAGCTCTCTGGCATCGGCTTCGGTTTTCATGAACGCCCCACGACCGACCTTTACGTCGAGCACCAGCGCGTCGATTCCTTCAGCGAGCTTCTTCGATAGGATGCTTGCCGTGATCAGAGGAATCGACTCGACCGTGCCGGTGACATCCCGCAGTGCGTACAACCGCTTGTCCGCCGGCGCCAAATCCTCGGTCTGTCCAATCAGCGCGCAGCCTATGTTTCGAACCTGCGCACGAAACTGTCGCACGGACAGATCGACTCGGAAGCCAGGAATCGCTTCGAGCTTGTCGAGTGTGCCTCCCGTGTGTCCGAGGCCACGGCCACTCATCATCGGCACCGCTACCCCGCAGGCAGCCACGATCGGCGCGAGGCAGATGCTGACCTTGTCCCCGACGCCTCCTGTCGAGTGCTTATCCACTTTGGGCACATCGATGTCGTTTAGGTTCACGACCTTGCCGCTGTCTCGCATTGCGAGCGTCATTGCGACGGTCTCGTCGAAATCCATGCCCTGGAAATAGATGGCCATCGCCAGCGCGCTCATCTGATAGTCAGTGACGGAGCCGTCCATGAATCCGGCGATCAGGTCTTGAATCTCCTGCTCTGCGAGCGTCTCTCCCTCTCGCTTGCGAACGATCAGCTCCGGGACCGCCAGAGCTTGCCGCTTCTTCCCCACCATCACTTGCGCCGCGCGCGCCGCGGCCGCTTGCGAGGTTCCGCGCGCTGTTCTTTGGGCGCTCCGCGCTGCTTCTTGGACGCTCCGCGCTGCTTCCTGGGCGCTCCGCGCTGTTCTTCGGGGGCCCCTCGCTGCTTCTTGGGTGCCCGGCGCCGTTCTTCGGGGGCTCCGTGTTGTTTCCTCTGGGCCTGCGTGGGTGCCTCTGCTGATTGGTGCGCCACCAGAGAGCCCACGACGTCTCGAGCTGGGACGTTTGCGTCCTCGATCCGCACGGTCACCGGGTCGTTCATCGTGAAGATCTGCGAGGTGCG
>CAZHPJ010000329.1:0-3879 GCA_964534585.1 uncultured Sandaracinaceae bacterium
GTGAAGACAAGCTCACGCTCTTGGACCTCAACTACAACACGAGCTTTGGCCGCACGAGTGGCGTCCAGAACGTAAACCGTCACCTCGGCGACCTCGATTTCAAGGTATTTCTATCGAGCCGATGGTTCGTCGTGCCCCTCTTCGGCCAGCTTTTCAATGACCGTTTCCAGAACATCCAGTTTCGAGCCACGCCTGCTGCGGGCGCTGGCGTTCACATCGTCGATGCCGCGAAGGTCCAGTGGGACTTCACGACGGGCGTTGGCTACCAGTACTTGAACTATAAGGAAGTGGAAGTCGCAGCGGTCACCACCGGCAACCCACAGCACGACGTCTTCATTCCGCTGTACACCTACGCCGATTTCGAGGTTACCGGAGACATCGATTTCACCGTCAGCTGGCTCACCAACCTGGTGGTCACCACGATCGGCAATACCAACCATACGGCCAAGGCCGACCTAGCGATCGAGCTGACGAGCGTCATCGATCTCGACATCGCGTTCCTCTACCTGCGCACCGAGCAGCCGGCCCAGCTCCCGGCGGCTACGCCCCCCGATCCAGATCCCGATCCGATCAAGCAGAACGACTACCAGCTCATCGTCGGCATCTCGCTCGAGCTCGGCTAACTTTCGCCGGTCTTGGACTCAGCCTCTTTACGTTCAGCCTGCTCACGGATCGTCCGTTCGAGCGCGGCCTTCTTGCGCTTGAGCTTCTCGATCTGAGCCTCGTCCAGCTCCTTGCCGGACTCATCGCTCTCGCTCTGCTCGAGCTTCTCGATTTCGTCGACGACGGCTTGCAGCTCGGTCTCGACTTGGGCCGCGCTTGCCGCCTTATCGGCTTTGTCGAACATCAGCTCCTCGGGACGTGTCTCCTCCGCGCTGCTCGTGCGGCTCTTCTTCGCGTGTGAGGCCCTGGGAATGAAGAGCTGGCTCTTTTCGAGCTGACGCTGGTTCATGAAGGTGGGGGAGACGATCTCGATTCCCGCGCGGTGGAGGGAATCCAGCATGGATTCACGAAGAGCCGACTCGGCGCTGAGCAGGTATTTAACGTCCTCGAGAAAGCCGGCTGCTTGGTACGTGATCGAGAAATCCCCGAGCTCGGTGACGAACACGAAGGGGTCTTCTAGATCGGCATGCTCGGCAGCCCCGAGCAGGCATTCGTGGACCTTTTCGCGTGGCACGTCGTACCCGAGGGAAACGGTGGCCGAGATGAATGTCCCAGACGAACGAATCACGCTGACTGGGTTGTTGACCAGGTACAGGTTCGGAAGGGTGGTCAGATTTCGGCGCTCGGTTTGGATCTCCGTTCGGAGCCAGCCTTTTTCCGAGACTCGGCCACGGTGCTCGTTCACGATGATGAAGTCGCCCGCTCGAAAATTCCGAATCGATCGGAGCATCAAGCCTGCCATGGCGTTGCCCACCAGCGTGGTCGAGGAAAGCGCGATCGCGGCGGTGACGAGCAACCCGACGAGGCTCAGAAGCTGTCCGCGCGGGGCATCGCCGATCGGAAGCGACAAGATGAAGACGATGACGAAGATCCCGACCAGCGCCGTGATCAAGAGCTGCCGCGCCATCTGCCCCTGACCAGGCGGGGGAGCAAATCGATTCAGCAACAAGTGCCGCGCGCCCGAAACGACTCCGATGCCCACCAACAGCGCGACGAGGGCCGGCAGCCACTGAAGGACCAGCTCGGGAATCCACTTGAAATATTCCATGGTTGGGCGCGATGGTCGCAGAAATCATGGTAAGCCGTAAACATCGAAAACCGTCCCCGGCAACTCGCTCCAATCGCTCGTTCAGGGGTGTAACCGAGCCCGATACTCGCGCTTCTTCACCGACCCGCCGCCGTGCTACTCTGAAAATATGGGCCGCGACAGGATCGACCGCCGCCAATTCGTAGTGATACTCGCGGTCGTACTGATCGGTGGCTGCGATTCGCCGGCACAGGCCCCCACCAAGTGCCAATCAGCTGCCATCGGTATGGCTGAGTGCACCGAAGACGTGGATTGCGAGCGCGGGCTCGATTCGTGGCTAGTGGACATGGCAGGTCCGCGCGTACCGAGGGAGCGCACCTTCTCGGAGGCGTATTGCATCATGCTGACCGTCCTCGATGCGGGTCCAGATTCTGGTTCCGGACCCGCATGTCGGTGCGGGCTTGAGACCGGTGGTTCGCTGAGTGTGGGTCCGCAGGGTGTGGGCTGCCTTGCTCGCAGTCGCACGGGAAACTGCATATGGGACGGCTCTGCGTTTCCGGGTTGCGACGTCGGGAGAGAGTCCAACTGTTCAGAGCTCTGTAACCAGCTGCTCGAAGTAAGCCGAGAAGACGATCTGCGCGTCTTCGAGACCGAAGCGCTTGGGGCCATATGCGAGCGGTTCAGTTGCAAGTCGCTTGCGCGGGTCGACGATCAGTGTTTTTTCAATCGGCGACACGAAGGTCCAGCCCCTTGCGACGCCGAGTTGCTTTCAATGAGTGAACCTGCCGTCACCGACCCAGCAAGCGACATCGAATGTGTGCTTCCGATGGGCACGCAGCGTGAATATTATCCGCGACCTGAAAACGAGTGGCAAGGGATGCGAGTTCGAGTCGATCGCCAGTCGATCTGTGACGGGGATGCAAGCTGTAGCCTAGCCTTGGCTTGCAAGGGCGGGCTCTGCGGGCCGTGTCTTGCCGACGTCGACTGCGCGGAGGGCGAAGTGTGCGTGCTCGATCACTGTGTGCTTGAAGCGAACGCCACTTGTCGGTCCTACACGGATTGCGACGAAGGTAGCCTGTGTCTTCTGTCCGGATACTCTGTGGGCTATCGCGGCAATGAAGACATGCGCGCCTACTGCCTCTCTCCGAACGGCGGCACACCGCAGACCCCTGATGATTTTTGACGAGTCGCATCAAGGGACCCTTTTTTCGTGGGAATTCGGTTTCTGGCATACCGCGATGCTAACCCCTTGGGTCGAAAGCGTTCTTGATACGTGGACGGAGCGCGACGCACTGCTTCGCCTCAATGCGACCTGGACTCGCCTACGAGGCGTTCGTCGTCGATGCGAGCGGCCTGCCCGCGCAGGTGATCTCGGTGGTGGAGGTGATCATGCATCCCGGGTTCGATGCGGACACGAGGGAAAACGACGTAGCGGTCTTGTGGCTCGCGAGCTCGGTCCAAGGCGTGGTGCCCGAGGCGTTGCCTGCTCCCGATTCGCAGGGGCTCCAGGTGGATGATGCTGTCGAGCTTGTGGGCTTCGGCGCGACCGCTGCAGGGCTTCCCCCCGACGGAGTGAAGCGAGTTGGGTTCGGGCGAGTCGGCGAGGTGAGCACGGGCACAGTTGCCGTGACTCCCGATCCCTCGGTGAGCTGCGGCGGCGCATGTGCCTTGGATGAAGAGTGCCCGGTCGGTTTCGTGTGCATTCCCAGTCCCGAGGGCGTAGCGTTTTACTGTGCGCTACCGGGGCAGGAAGCAGGCGTGCTGACAGACGTGTGCGTCAACGACAGCACCTGTCGGGTGGGATTTTGTGCGGCGAAGAAGAACCCTTCCCAAGAAGAACCCTTCCCAGGGACGATTTGGGGAAACCTGAGCGTGGACGGGCCGACAAGGGGGTATGAGTCTGCCGCGGCGCGTATTGCCGAACACCACCTATCTCGTGACGCGCCGCTGCCTCGGGCGTCGTTTCTTGCTGCGCCCCGATGCGGCGCTCAACCAGCTGTTTGTGTACTGCTTGGCGCTCGGCGCACAGAAATACGGCATCGCGGTGCATGGTGTGAGTGTGATGAGCAACCACTATCATGTGACGCTGACCGATGTGCACGGGGTGCTGCCCGACTTCATGGGGTGGCTCAACAGCCAGCTTGCCAAGCGCATCAAGCGGCTTCGACGCTGGGACGAAGTGGTGTGGG
>CAZHPJ010000330.1:0-3830 GCA_964534585.1 uncultured Sandaracinaceae bacterium
GACACCAAGATTTTCTACCAAGACGGTCAGCCTGAGCGCGCCGAGCGCGACATGGCCAACCGCAGCAGCGCAACCGAATGGCGCCCGGATCGCTGGGAGTACTACGTCGATGGCCGCACCGTCCGCATCGGCACCGACATCAACGGCGACGGCAAAGTCGACCGATGGGACCGCGACGAGGAGCGGCTACGCACGTCGGCCCTAGCCAACCAACAACCGCCCGAGGCAAGGCAATAAAAAAAGGGGGGTCAGACCCCTTTTCCGGCGCTAGGGTGCGGCGGTGGAGCGCCTTCAAAAAGTCCTTGCCCGTGCTGGTGTCGCATCGAGGCGCGCGTCCGAGGAGCTGATCACGGCTGGGCGGGTGCGCGTCAACGGGCGCGTCGTCACCGAGCTCGGCACGAAGGTCGACGCGCACAAAGACCGCGTTGAAGTCGATGGTAAGCGCCTCGTTGCGGAGAAGCCCGTGTACTACCTCTTGCACAAGCCGCGCGAGATGGTGACCACGCTCGACGATCCCGAGGGAAGGGCGACCATTGCGGACTTGTTGCGTCAAATCCCCGAGCGCGTCGTGCCGGTGGGACGTCTCGACTACCATACGAGCGGCGCGCTATTGGCTACGAACGACGGGGACATGATCGACTCGCTGCTACGGCCGGTTGCTGGGGTGCCCAAGATCTATGCCGTGAAGTTCCAAGGCCACCTCGACGTCGAGGAGCTCGACGCGATCCGAAACGGCGTAAAGCTCGACGATGGTTACCGCACCCAGAAAGCAGAGGCGTTCGTGCTACGGCAGGAGCGCAATCACACCTGGGTGCAGCTTACGCTCACGGAGGGTAAAAACCGGCAGATTCACCGGATGGGCGACGCCATTCACCGCCGCGTGATGCGGCTCGCGCGGCAGTCGTTTGCGGGCATCAGCATCGAAGGCTTGAGGCCTGGCGAGTATCGCGACCTCAAGCGCGACGAGTTGCAGCAGCTCAAGAAGAAGTATCTCAATCCGTATCGCCGTGCCCGCGGAGCCTCCAAAGAAGCGTAAACGCGCTCGGCACGACGAAGAGCGTGAGTACCGTCGAGAGCAAGAGCCCGCCGAGTACGATGGCGCCGACGCCTCGGTAGAGCTCTGATCCGGAGCCCGAAAAGATCACCATTGGCAAGAGGCCTGCCAATGAAGTGGCGGTGGTCATGAAGATCGGGCGCACGCGTGCTTCGACGGCGAGCGGCACGGCTTCGCTGAGGGTCGCGCCCGCACGTAGGCGTGTGAGCGAGCCGTCAACGACGAGGATGGCGTTGTTCACGACGACGCCGATCAGGATTAGAAAGCCGAGCGCGGTCATCAAGTCCAAGGGCTGCTTTCCGAGCAGCGCGTTGACCAGCCAGAGCCCGCCTGCTCCCCCGGCGGCCGCGAGAGGCACGCTCATGAGCACCGCGATCGGAGAGACGAAGTCTTCGAAAAGGGCTGCGATCAGCAGGAAGCAGATGATCAGGGCGAGCAAGAGGATGTTCCCAAACTGCTTCTGGGCTACCTCGAGCTTGCCTGCGGCACCGCTCAGGCCGAGCTCGACCCCTGGTGGGATGGCGCCTTCTTCTTCGAGCCTGCCGATGACGTCGTTGCGTATCGTCCCGATCGCGTCTTCGAGGGCCATGTCTTCGGGCGGCGATACGTTGAGCGTGATCGCACGGCGGCGTTCGAGGTGACGGATCACCGAGGGGCCGAGGCGTTCTTCGATTCTGGCAAGTGCGCCGAGGGGGACGGTTCGACCGCTGGGCGTGGCGACTGGTGCGGACAGCAAGGCGGGCGCGTCGGGCAGAAGCTGATCGCCCTCGGTCACCGCGCGCAAAACTACGTCCAGCTTTGGTTGCCCCTTGGGTGTGTATTCGCCGATGATCGCGCCGTCGATCAAGGCGTCAACTACGAGCCCGAGCTCGGCGCCCCCCATTTGCAGCCGCGCCGCTTCCTTTCGCTTCGGGATGACGTGAAGCTCTGGCGCGCCGGGGTCCAGGCTGGGGACCGGACGGATCTGTGCGCCCGGCAAGGCTTTTCGAAGGTCTCCGAAGAGACGGCCGCCAACCTTGGTGAGGGTCGGCAAGTCCGGGCCTTGAATGTCGATCTCGACGACGCGGCCTCCGCCGATGGTGCGGCCGAACAAGGAGGCCTGGGTTGCGAACGAGATCATGCCCGGGATCTTCGTCTGCACTCGGCGCAGGAGGTCGAGCATCCGGCCGACGTCCTCCTTGTGCTCGGCTACAGCGCCTGCGAACACCCGGTCGGGGCTACCCACGAAGAAGCTTCGCCTGATGTTGGCCTCGCCATCGGTTTCGACGCCGGTGTAACGTGACATCTGGCTTTGAAGCCGGTTGCCGATGGCTTCGAGCTCTTCGATCGAGTAGCCGGGAGGGGGAATCAACATGCCAAACACCAGATTGCGGTTGCCGGTGGGCAGGTAGTCCATCGGCGGGAGGAGCGCCCACACGACCAGAAACGAGCCAACGATGGCCATGGCGACCGTTGCCGAGGCGCGCCGGGTCGAGCTGCAAAGCCAGCGTACTCGTTCGGTGATGCGTGAGCGAAACCGCTGGCCGAAGTCGGTCAGACCGCCAATGTCGAGGGTCTTGCCTTGTGACAGGAGACGCGCGGCGAGGCTCGGGATCACCAGAATCGACACCACGAGCGATACCGAGACGGCTAGCGCGATGGCGACAGCGACGTCACGTAAGAGCTCGCCGACCTCGCCTTGCCATAGGACGATGGGAATGAACACCGCGACCGTCGTCGCCGTGGAAGCAAGGAGCGCACCCCAGACGTCGCGGATGCCGCGATACGCCGCCAGCTTCGTGTTCGGGGCGCGAGTGCGCCACGTGTCGATGCTTTCGAGAGCGACGATGGAGTTGTCGACCACCATGCCAACGGCAAACGTGATGCCGGCAAGCGACACGACGTTGATCGTGCGGCCGAGAGCCTGCATGCCTAGGGCGGTCGCGAACGCGCAAACGGGAATGGCGATGCTAACCACGGCAGACGCGCCAAACGTCCGGAGGAACAAGAAAAGCACGATGATCGCCAGGATCGCTCCGAGAAGTAGATTCTGTTGCACCAGCTCGAGTGCGCCTTCGATGTATTCGACTTGGTCCGCGAGGATCTCGATTTGCAAGCCTTCGCGGTCGAATTTTTCGCGCTGCAGCCGGTCGATGACCTCATGCACCTCTCGGGTCACCTCGAGCACGTTCGTGCCCGCCTCGCGGGAAAGCAGCATCACCATGGCTGGCCGGTCCTGCACGATCGCGACGCCGGTTGGCTTACGCAGTGCCAGCTTCACCGTGGCCACGTCGCCGAGGAGAATCGGGGTGCCATCACTGCTCGCGCCGAGCACGACCTTCTCGAGGGCGCTCGGCGTCTCTGGAGCGATGGTGGTGCGCACCAAGTACCGCCTTTTTCCGAGGGTTACGTCGCCTCCGGACAGATCGCGGAGCTCGCTTCGTACCCGGTCGGCCACCCCTCGCACCGAAAGCCCACGAGCAGCGAGCGCCTCCGCGTCGAACAGTACATGGACCTCGCTGTCCTGACCGCCGAAGAAGAAAATGCCCGCCACGCCAGGGATGCGATCGATCTCAGGAAGGATCTCGTTTTCGACCCAGGTGCGATATGGCGCGACGCTGCCCTTTTTCGGATCTCGAATGGCGATGACCGCCAGCGGCGGACCCGCGCTGTTGGCCGTTTCGACGACCGGCTCCCGCACCGAATCGGGATAGCTCGCCACTTGGCTGAGCTTGTTGGTCACACGGACGAGCGCCTCTTCGATGACCGTGTCGACCTCGAACTCGAGCGTGATGCG